>JALWDJ010000026.1 GCA_027014605.1 Campylobacteraceae bacterium | reverse complement strand
AAATGAGACTATTCATAATAATTCTCCTATGGATAATAATAGAGTAGATACTCATAGAGGAGATGCAAATGAGACTATTCATAATAATTCTTCTATAGATACAGATAATAATGGTGTTGAAGATATGAGAGGAGGCAAAGGAGATATAAATTCTCATAATAATAATCAAAGACAAGAACAATCAAATAATTCATCTTCACAAAATAATAGTAGGAACAATTCATCTATGCCAGTAGTAGGAAATGGCAATTCTTCTAATAGTCAAGAGCAAGAACATTCAGGTAGTTCATCATCTCAAGATAATGGTAGTAATAACTCATCTACACCATCAGTAACAAATACTTCTTCTAATATGGGGAATAGTAACTCTTCTAATGGAGGAGAAGGACATTTAAATAGTTCATCTCTACAAGATAATAGTAGTAATAATTCATCTACCCCATCGGCAGAAAATAGATCTTCTAATATGAGAAATAATAACTCTTCTAACAGTCAGGAGCAGGAACATTCAGATAGCTCATCTTCTCATTCTCAAAGCAATAGTAGTGAAGGTGATAGTTCTAGTAGTTCATCAAACAGTTCAGAAAGTAGTAGTCATACTTCACAAACAAGAGGTATGAGAAATTTCGATAGAAGATAAAATTTAAACTTAAAACATACACTATATTTTATAATCCATACTTTTCTTTCTCCTTTTCGAAAAGTATGGACAAAATTTTTTAAAATCCTAAAGCTTTTTTAACATTATCATCTGCCATAGAGATATTCCAAGCAGGTTCCCAAACAACTTCTACATCAACCTCTCCAACACCATCTAACTTTAAAACTGCCTCTTTTACCCATGTTGTAATCATTTGATGTAAAGGACACCCTCTAGTAGATAGGGTCATAGTAACCTTTACATTACAGCTTTCATCAATAGTAGCATCATAAATTAAACCCATCTCAACCAGATTAAACCCAACCTCTGGGTCAATTACTGTTGATATTGCTTTATATACATCTTCTTTTGTTATCTTACACATATTCTCTCCTATTTTCCATAATTTAACATTTTTACCATAGAGGTATATAAAAATATAGCTCCAACTATCATAAAAGATACTCCTGCTTTAAATAGAAAATCATGCTCTATTAAGAGTCCAATACCACTTAAAAATACACCAATAGCACTATACCAAAACATAGCCGTAGCTTGTGCCTTTGGATACATTTCATGAAGCATTGGAACTTTTTTCTTTCCTACTAATGGAGAAAATCTCTCAAACCATACTAAAAATGGAACTATCTTATATAGATGTCCATTAATTAAAAATCCAATAAACCCTAAAATAAGAAACCATATAGCACTATGTAGCCAACTCTCACTCATATTAGGTAAAAAATAAACTAATCCCAATATTAGAGATAAGATAAGTGAACTAAATCCAAATATCATAGATTTTGCCCAAATATCTAACTCTTTTCTAACGGTCAAAAGATATATTATATATACCTGATATATATAAAATCCAATACCAATAAGTGTTATAATATATCCTAACCATTCAAGTAACACAGTATGAGATATAGAACCAATAGCTACCCCTATAACACCAATGGAGACTAAATTAAATCCTATTTTAATGGTTCTATCACTAAATCCATGAGCTAAAGAGAACATAGGAATTAAAGTTAGAGATATACCCATAATAGTCAAAAGTACAAATCCACCTAAAACTAGATATACATGAGCTTTAAGCATACTTGCAATATCAACGCTAACTACTCCACCAAGCCCTAAAGCTATTATAAATCCTGTTACTATGCCAAGTAGTAAAAAAGTATTACTAAAAGCTACAGTCTTTACTGTAATAGTATCTATTTTAGTTTTTCTTAGTGTTGCGAATGCTTCTGTAGCAAAGATAACCATAGATATTAAAACCAATACTCCACCATAAGATATTAGATATGGTTCAACCCAAAAGCCAAATACCATAAGAGTTGTACCAATAGCTAAAAGAGGTAGAATTACATAATATAAATCAACTACAGCATGTCCAACCTCTAAGACTACAGGAATAAGTTGTGCCATAGCTCCAAATATAATAACCATAACAAATCCAAGTAAAAATAGATGTATCCAACCTGCAATCTGCATCTCTTGATATGAGAAAGAGCTATTAAAAAACATTAGTGCTATTATGGCAATAAGGTAGAAGGTTACCCCAATTTTAAAAAAAGGGGCAATAAGTTTTAGAGGAGGTGCAAAATCTTTAGATATAGCAAACATAAACTATCCATGACAACTAGTCTGTGTTAAATCAGCATTTTCACTCTCACCTTTTTTATAAGAAAAGATAATTTTTACTCTACCATCTTCCATATTCTCTTTTGCAATATTATAATTTTCTCCTATTTTGTCAATAAGACCTGCTGGAAACTTGTGATTTATCATAACTAGTTTTTTATTTGGAGCATCAATAAATTTTAGACCTGCCATTGCATTTACCATTGGTTCTGGAGGTCCACATTTTGATGTATCAAACTCATAATATTGAGTCTCCTCTATTGTATATGTAAAGAATGGTACTGTAGCTCCTGCTACTTCTATCTCTTTTTTTTCTATTTCTGACATTTTTATCTCCTTTTTTATAATTAAAAATTATTAGAATTATAAGTTTAATAGCTTAAATAGTGCTAATAACACTACTACTTTTTTTAAAAATTCTTCGAACTCTGTCTTGCCAAGCTTCTCCAAAAGATTTTTTTTCATTAGGAGTAGCAATACCTTGCATAATTTTTTGCATAAGAGGTTGTTGAATTTCTAATGGAGGAATAGAGTTTGGATTATAGATTACATCCACACTTCTATTATTATCTAATCTTGTAAATCTTACTGAGGATTTTATATTTTGATTAAAAAACATTAAATTAGTTCTATTGAAATTGCCACCAATACCTTTAAATCCAAAATCTGTAGTTGCTCCTGTGATATTAGTAATTACTAAAGCAATAACTCCAGTAACACCCTCTATTTGGGATTCTTTGAAATCTACTCTAATGTTACCTCTTTGAGGTATCTCATCTTTATATAATGCTTTTAATCCATATAGTGTAGATAGATATGCACCTGCTACAGTTGGGCAACTGTGTCCTGCACTCTTTACTACATCTAGATAACCAAACTCAATAATTCCATCTTCAAATGTACCTAAAAAAGCCGATAACCTATCTTGAAGTTTAATTGTCTCTATGTCTTTAAAAAAATCTGGATATTTCATATTTTTCCTTTTTTAAATAGGAGTAATATTATCCTTTTTAAATTTAATATTTATTGATTTATGTCAATAAATATCTATAAAAATCCATTCAAGATTATAATAAGCAATTTCATGTTATGATTTGTTTTACACAAACATAGTTTTAATAGTTCTTAGGAGATTTTATATGAATAAAAAGATTATATTTAGTAGCATGGTTCTAGCTTTTATATTTTCAGGTTGTTTAGCTACAAATCCTAATCCTACCAATAATATGGATAAAAAGGTAAATAAGGTCGAAAAAAGTGTAAAAAAAACAGAAAAAGTTATAAAAAATGAGGTTAAAAGTAGAAAAAATGAGATTTCTAAACCTGAAGAGTCAAAGTTACAAGATGCTGTTATTGAAAACATTGAAAATGAGGTTGATATTAGTGATGATGGTACAAGTATAAATAAACCTCAATTGATAGAATCTGTAGATTAAGATAGACTACTCTCTATGAGTAGTTACAAAATTAGGTGATTTTTTGGAAAAAGTATCAAAAATTTTAAACCAAAAGGGTAAGTTACTTACAGAGATATATTTTGAACTTCAAGAATATTTTGAAAAAAAATATGGAAATAATACTATTATATTAATAGAGATAGGTAGCTTTTTTGAGATATATGAGGTAAATAATGATGAACTAAAAATAGGAAAAGCCAAAGAGATAGCTACTCTCTTAAATATCCAATTAACTAGAAAAAATAAAGCAATAGCTAAAAACTCTATTAAAAATCCACTACTTGCAGGTGTTCCTACTGTATCTATTGAGAGATATATAGCCAGATTAATAGATACTAAAAAATATACTATTGTAATGATTAAACAGAAAGGAACTCCACCTAAAATTACAAGATATATCTCAAATATTATCTCACCTGGGACAAATTTTGAGTATCAGACTGAAGTTACTGAAAATAATATTGTATCTGTTATTATAGATGAAAATGCTGGAATATATTCAGTAGGGTATAGTGCTATTGATGTAACAACAGGTAAAACAATAGTAAATGAGATGCACTCAACTAGAGATGATAAGACTTATGCATTAGATGAGCTATTTAATCTTCTACAGACATATAATACAGCTGAGATTATTATTACTATTGATAATAAATCTATAGATAGGGAGTGGATTAGTAACTATTTAGAGTTTCATCAATACCATATATCTTTTAACTCTAATAGATGTAAAATAGATTATCAAAATGAATTATTTAAGAGAGTTTATCAGATAAATTCATTTCTATCTCCTATTGAGTATATGGATTTAGAGAGATATCCATATACTACAGAGTCATTAGCTATATTGATTGATTTTATTATAGAGCATGATGAGGCTATTATTGAGAAGATGAATAGACCTATTTTTTTAAGTGGAAGTAAATATCTATATCTTGGAAATAATGCGTTAGAACAGTTAGGAGTAATATCAAAAGATACAAAAGAGCTAACTCTTTTAAAACTTATAGATAAAACATCTACAGCATTTGGAAAGAGACTACTAAAAGAGAGACTTCTATCTCCCATCGTAGATAAGGAGATATTAGAGGCAAGATATAATTTATCTTCAAAACTTATGCAAAATAGTCAAAGATATGAGACTCATCTAAAAAATATCTATGATTTAGAGAGAATATTAAGAAGGATAAAATTACAAAAACTACATCCAATAGAGCTTACATATATGAATATGTCACTATATGCTATATCTAATCTTCTAAAAGATTTATCTAAAGATAAAATTAATTATGATAATAAGCTATATGAGGGTGTAGAGGAGTTTAAGAGCTACTTAAAAGATAGATTTGATTTAAATATCTGTGCTAAGTTTAGAATAGACCAGATTGATGATAATATATTTAGAGAGGGAACTTACCCTATTATAGATAATCTATTAGATAAGCAGAAGAGTGAGATTGCAAAACTAGAAGAGGTTATAGCTCATATAGATAAACTATTTATCCAAAAAGAGAAGAAAAATAGCTCTCAAAAAGTATATGCAGAGATAGGATATTTGGAGAGTGAGGGTTTTACTATAAATCTAACTAAAAATAGATTTAAGATGATAGAGAAAGAGTTAAAGGAATCTTTTGTAACTATTGATAAGACTCATCACTTCTTTAAAGACTTTAGATATAAGATACTTAAAAATAGTGTAAAGATAAACTCACCTCTATTTGAAGAGATAACACAAAACCATGATAGTAATCAGGTAAAGTTAGTCGCCCTTGTAAAGAGTAGATATATAGATAGCTTAGATGAGTTAGATAAAAGATTTTCACGACTACTTGATGATATTATCTCATTTATTGCCGATATTGATGTGGCAGTATCTAATGCAAAGTCTGCAAAAGAGTTAAATCTAACTAGACCAATTATTACCAAAGAGGGAAAAGGGTTTGAGGCTATTGGACTTAGACACCTAATTATTGAAGCTAATGAGAAGAGTGGAATATATGTTCCAAATGATATATATCTAGGAGATGGGATTAAAACAACTCATAACCACATTACACTAAATGCTAGTGGTGGAAAGAGAGTTAGTGGAGTTTTACTATATGGGATTAACTCGTCAGGGAAATCATCACTTATGAAGAGTATTGGCTTAGCTGTAATTCTAGCTCAAGCAGGTTTTTTTGTTCCAGCAGTTGAGCTTAAATTTAGTATGTACGATAAGATATTTACTAGAATTGTATCTAAAGATAATCTATATAAGGGGTTATCTACATTTTCAGTAGAGATGATGGAGCTAAAAAATATCTTTAATCGTGCAACCTCAAATAGCCTTATCTTAGGAGATGAAATCTCACAAGGTACAGAGACAGAGTCAGGTGTTGCTATAGTATCAGGAGCAATTTTAAAACTATTAGAGCTGAAAGCCACATTTATATTTGCAACACATCTACATCAACTAAAAAATATTAATGAACTTCAAGATATTAAAGAGCTTATCTTTTTACATCTTGGGGTAAAATATGATGAGGACAGTGATAAATTAATATATAATAGAGAATTACAACTTGGTATGGGAAGTTCACTATATGGGCTAGAGTTTGCAAAATCTCTACATATGGATAAGAGCTTTTTAAAAAATGCCTATAGGATACGAGAGTCTATTATTGAAAATCAATCTGAATTAAAGAGTATAAAGAATAAAAAGAGAAGTAGATATAATAAAAATCTATATATAACAAAATGTGCTTTATGTAATGAGATGGCAGAGGATATTCATCATATAACTCCTCAAAAAGAGAATAGTTTTAATAAAAATCATAAATATAATCTTATTCCATTATGTAAAAGACACCATAAGTTAGTACATAGTGGTAAAATCTATATCAGTGGATTTATGATGAGTAGTGAGGGATTACAGCTTCATTATGAAGAGAGTAGTTAAAGATTTTATAATATAAAAAATGTTAAAAATAATAGAAAAAATATAATATAAGGATATATGGGAGATGATTAGCCAATTAATTAAAGGTTCAATAATGCTAGTAATAATATTTATTATAGCATTGATTACTGCATTTATATATGCCTATAATGAAATACAACTTGATATGGATAAGATTGTTAATTATCATCCTAAAATATCTTCTGTAATTTTAGATTACAAAGGTAATAAAATTTCCAATATTATGAAAGGTCGACATAGATTATATGCAAAATATGATGATATGCCGAGTTATTTAATAGAGGCATTAGTTGCTATTGAAGATACTAGATTTTTTGAGCATAATGGAGTTAATCCGGATGCAATTATTAGAGCATTTTTAAGAAATTATAAAGCTGGTAAAAAGGTTGAGGGGGGAAGTACTATAACTCAGCAGTTAGTCAAAAAGATTTTACTATCTCCTAAAAAGAGTTATACAAGAAAACTGAAAGAGGCAATTTTAGCTATAAAGGTAGAGCAGGAATTAACAAAAGAACAGATATTGGAGAGATATTTAAATGAAATATCTTTTGGTAGAGGATATTTTGGTGTAAGAACAGCATCTAAAGGATATTTTCATAAAGAGCTAGATAAGTTAACTCTAAAAGAGGCAGCACTTTTGGTAGGACTTCCAAATGCTCCGTCATATTTTAATCCTGTAAAGCATCTCGATAGGGCATTAAAAAGAGCAAATACAATATTGAGTAGAATGAGAAAACTTGGCTGGATAAGAGAAGATGATTATCTAAAAGCTATAAAAGAGACACCAACAATATATCATGATACTCTTACTCAAAATATTGCACCCTATGTAACTGATGAGGTTGTTAGACGATTAAAGAAAGAGTTTCCAGATATTAAGACAGGTGGATATACTATCTATACAACAATAGATATGAAAGAGCAAAAAATTGCAAGGGAGGCTTTAAGATATGCTTATAGAAGAGCATTAAGAAAATATAAAAAAGATAAATTTAATGGTGCAATTTTAGTTGTTGATAATAGTACAGGTGATATAAAAGCTATGGTTGGAGGGGTTGATTATAGAAAAAGTGCATTTAATAGAGCTACAATGATGGAGAGACAGCCAGGGTCTGCTTTTAAACCATTTATATATCAAGTAGCTTTAGATTTAGGATATAATCCAGCAACAGAGCTTACAGATGTAGCAAGAACATTTCAATACTATAAAGATGGGAAAAGAGTAATTTGGAGACCTAAAAATTATGAGAGTAACTTTGTAGGATTTATTAAATTAAGAGATGCACTTGTCCATTCACGAAATCTAGCCACTATTAATCTTGTAACAGAGATTGGTGTTGATAGAATTTTAGAGAAGTTAAAACCTTTAAAAATTCCTCATATTCCACAAGATATGTCCATATCCTTAGGAAATTTGGGACTTAGTCCTGTTAAGATGGCAGAGATATACTCTGCATTTGCAAATGGTGGACATATGATAGAACCTCGCCTCATTTCTAAAGTTGTATCAAAAGATGGAACTGTTATATATGAAGCTAAAAATCAAGAGATTAGAGATTTTACAAAACCAGAACAAGCATATTTAATGACTGATATATTAAAAGATGTTATTATTAGAGGAACAGGTAGAAATGCACAAGTAAAAGGTGTAGAAGTTGCAGGAAAGACAGGAACAACAAATAGAAATGTAGATGCATGGTTTTGTGGATACTCTCCAGCTCAAGAGGTAATTGTATGGATGGGAAGAGATAATAATAGACCGATAGGCAGAGGTGCTACAGGTGGGGCTGTATCTGCTCCTGCTTTTGCATATTTTTTTAAAAAATTATATCAAATATATCCAAATTTACCAAGAAAGTTTAAAGTACCAGATGGTGTATATAACTCAAGAGATGGTGTCATAACTGAATTATATACAGAGACATCACCTCTTCCATCAAGGGCAGAGACATCTACAGAACAGGAATTTCCTGATATGTTTTAGACTAAAATAGTTATGTTAAACTTCCAGAAAAATTATTAAGGATATTATATGATACTAATTGCAGGACCTTGTGTTTTAGAGAGTAGAGATAGAGTTATGAGAATTGCTGAAGAGCTTATGGTTTATCATAAAGATTGTACTAAAGATTTCTATTTTAAAGCTAGTTTTGATAAAGCAAATAGAACAAGTTTAGACTCCTTTAGAGGGCCGGGGATTGATGAGGGGTTAAAGATGTTACAAGAGGTTAAAGAGCAGTTTGGATATAAACTATTAACTGATGTTCACGATGCTACTCAACCAAACGCAGTAGCAGAGGTTGTAGATGTTCTTCAAATTCCAGCTTTTCTATCTCGTCAGACTGATTTATTGGTAGCTTCTGCTAAGACTAATGCTATAGTTAATATTAAAAAGGGGCAGTTTTTAGCTCCACAAGCTATGAGACACTCTGTAGAAAAGGTTTTAAAAACAAGAGGATTTAGTGGTGAGTCTATATATAAAGAGTCTAGCAAATATGGTGTATGGTTAACAGAGAGAGGCACTACTTTTGGATATGGAAATTTAGTTGTTGATATGAGAGGATTAAAGATTATGAGAGATTTTGCTCCTGTTATATTTGATGCAACTCACTCTGTTCAAGCACCTGCAAGTGGAGGTGCAGTTAGTGGTGGAGATAGAGAGATGATTGAGTACCTAGCAAGAGGAGCTAGTGCTGTTGGAGTTGATGGCTTCTTTTTTGAAACACACTTCAATCCAGAGATAGCCTTAAGTGATGGGGCAAATATGATTAGATTAGATAAATTAAATCACCTAATAGAGCAGATTGAGGCAATTAGAGCTATAGTTGAGTAAAAATTTATAATAATATTTGATATTTTGATAAAATAGATTATAATTATGACAATAATTTATAGGAGAGTTAATGCTTCGATTTGCCTCATTGCCAATAGATATGGATATAGCCTCTCTTAGAGTTGCTATATTAAACTATATTGTTGCACAACAGAGAGAAGATAGATTTTTAGTGCGTATAGATGATATTACTATCAATAGAGAAGATATTAAAGGCAAAGATAGTGAAATTATGATGATTTTAGAAAAATTTGCTATTAAACATGATTTAGTATATCATCAGAGTGAACATCTCAATATCTATCAGAGTTTAGCATTTAGAGTTCTAAAAAAGGGAGATGCCTTTATCTGTAACTCCAATTTAGAAGAGATTAAAGAGAAAACTAAAGAGAGTTTTATTGCTATTAAAAAGCCTAAAAAAGATATTATCTATAGTGATATTATAAAAGGTAAAGTTATAACACCTTTAGATGAAATTAGAGATTTTATAATCTTAAAGTCAGATGGAACTCCCACAGATATATTTGCCTCAGCCTGTGATGATATGATTAGTGGTATAAATCTTATTATTAGAGATGAGCAGGAGGAAGATAGAACCCCTAAAGAGATATATATAAAAGAGTCTTTAGACTATTTAGAAGATACTAAATATATACATATCTATAATAAAAATGAGAATAATATAACTATTAAAGCTCTATTTAAGCAAGGTTTTATTGCAGATGCGATATTAAATTATCTAATTCTTTTGGGATATAAAAATCCACCTAAGGAGATATTTACTCTTCCAGAGGCTATTGAGTGGTTTGATTTAAATCAAATCTCCAACTCTTATAAGTTTGATATAGATAGACTTAGATATATAAATAGGGAGCATTTAAAGAGATTGGATAATAAAGAGTTATCTAAAGTCTTTGGATTTTCAGATAGCTCTATTGGAAAACTTGCTAAGTTATATCTAAATGAGGCTACTACCCTCAATGAGTTAGAGAGTAGGATTAAGAGTATATTTAAGCCAAAAAATTTTAACAATCAATGGGCTAGAGAGATGAGGATTATAGAGAGTATTATTTTAGATAGTCCTATGATTGAGAGTTTTGATGAGTTTAAAGAGTATATTAGAGTTAAAAGTGGGTTAGAGGGTGAGAGCTTATCTAAACCACTACAGATTTTATTAACAGGGAGAGAAAATAGCCCTGAACTTAGTGATATATATCTACTAATTAAATCTTATATTTTGGAGGTTGCTTCATGAATGCACTAATTTTTGCTATTGTTCAACTAATACATTCAGTTATTAGTCTATATATTTGGGTTATTATTATAGCTGCTGTACTCTCTTTTGTCCAGCCAGACCCAAGAAATCCTATTGTTGATGTATTAAACCGTCTTACTCAACCAGCTTTTGCTTTTGTAAGAAGAAAGATGCCTTTTGTTGTATTTTCAGGTATTGATTTATCGCCAATTGTAATTATATTTGGGTTACAGTTTATAGATACACTCTTAATGCGTTCGGTAATGGCTATATAGATGACTTTTTTAATAAAAGCTATTTTAGTTTTTATATTAACTACTACTGTTATATATGCTAAGGTATTCTCTTTAGAAGAGATAAAAAAGATGCCCTCCTCATATAGTAGAGACTATTATATTTGGAGGTTTCTAAATGAGACAAAACCAAATAGAGATGAGGCACTAGAGGCTTATAATTTAGCAAAAAGAAAAAGCTATAAGATAAAAAAAGCTATTAAAAAGGTTATTGGGTATGTTCCAGATAAAAAAATTAAAATTCAAAAAGACCCATCTAATTTTATTATTTATCCAGAGGTGGCAATTAAAAAGAGTAAAAGTAGTCTCAAAAAACTCTACCAAAAGATATTAAAGAGAGGACAACACTCTGATGTATTAAAAGTAATGGCTAATGATAATCCTTTTAAAGCACTAAAAAGTGTATCACCTAAAACTCAATGTTATATTTTTAATAGATGTAAAACCAAATATAGAAAAAGATACTTTAACTATCCCTTCTCTAAAGAGCAGTTAGAAAAATTGGTTTTAGAGAAGCAGTTTAGATTAACTCTTTTTAAGATAATTACTACTCCTGCTTTAGATAAACTAAAAAAATCTCTACTCAATACACCTACAGAGACTCTACCATATAAGAGTACTTTTCTACTTGCTATGAATGCAGTTGAATTTAATAAAATAGATAGGGCAATCTATTATATTAAAAGAGCAAAAGAGAAAAATAAAAAACAGTCAGTTCATGATAAATGTAACTTTTGGCTCTATCTTTTAACTAAAGATAGAAGTTATTTAAAATTATTATTAAATAGTAGTCAAATTAATCTATTTACACTTAGAGCTAGAGATATATTACATAAACCATATCCTAAAGTTATTACACCAAATTTAGGACTACATCTAATAGAGTATTTTAACCCATATAGTCCAATAGATTGGGAGAGAGTAAAAGTAGAAATGAGAGAACACCCAGAGACTATGGAGTTTCTAGCAGATAACTATAGAAGTACCATAACAGAAGGAGTTTATTGTTATCTAAAAGAGAAAGCATCAAACTATAAAGAACAATATTTCCCAATGCCATATAGAGAAGCAATGATTGGGAAAGATGTAAAAAGAGTAGCATTAATATATGCAATTGCGAGACAAGAGAGTAGATTTGTACCAGCCTCTGTATCTCCATCGTACGCTTTAGGTATGATGCAGATTATGCCATTTCTTATTAAACATATAGCAAAACAGAAAAAAGAGAATATTGATTTAGATGATATTTTTGACCCTTTTGTAGCTATTGATTATGCTAATAGACATTTAGACTATCTAAATAGATTTCTATATCACCCTCTATTTCTAGCCTATGCATATAATGGTGGTATAGGATTTACAAAGAGAACTCTTAGAAAAGATAATATGTTTAAGAGAGGAAGATATGAACCATATTTAAGTATGGAGCTTATTGATTATGTAGAGAGTAAAGAGTATGGAAAAAAAGTTTTAACAAATTATGTAGTATATCTAAATCTTTTAGGAGTTAAAACCAAGATTACTACTCTTTTAAAACAATTAGATAAACCTTTAAAGACAGATAAATTTAGATAGATTTTTTTTAAATTATAATTTTTAGTAGTATATAATCAAAAATTGGTTAAAATTCGCGACCTAAATTAGATTTTAGGATACTGCGTGAAGAATTTTTATATAATAAGCACCGATTATATAAGAGTTGGTTAATTTTTTAACATCAGTTAACCAGACGCATCTATAGGTGTATAAAACCACACTAGGAGTCACCAATGAAGGTTAGACCATCAGTAAAAAAAATGTGTGATGATTGCAAAATAATTAAGCGAAAAGGTATCGTTAGAGTTATTTGTAAAAATCCAAAACATAAACAGAGACAAGGATAGACATGGCAAGGATTGCAGGTGTTGATTTACCTAAAAAAAAGAGAATAGAGTATGCTTTAACTTATATTTATGGTATTGGAGTATATAGTTCAAGAAAGATTCTTGATGCAACAGGTATTGATTATAATACTAGAGTGTATCAGTTAACAGATACACAAGCAGCATTAATCCGTAATGAGATTAATGAAAACTTTATGGTTGAGGGTGATCTTAGAAAAAAAGTTACTATGGACATTAAGGGTTTAATGGATTTAGGTAACTATAGAGGATTAAGACATAGAAGAGGTCTTCCTGTTAGAGGTCAAAAGACAAAAACAAATGCTAGAACTCGTAAGGGTAAAAGAAAAACTGTTGGTGCAGCATAAGAGGTAATAATATATGGCTAAGAAAAAAGCAAAAAAAAATATTGCTAAAGGTGTAGTATATGTTGCGGCTACCTTTAACAATACAGTAATTACAGTAACTGATGAGATGGGAAATGTTCTTGCATGGAGCAGTGCAGGGGCTTTAGGTTTCAAAGGTAGTAAAAAATCAACTCCATTTGCAGCAACAGAAGCAGTAGCTGATGCTATGAAAAAAGCGATGGAGCATGGTATTAAAGAGGTTGGTATCAAAGTACAAGGACCAGGTTCTGGTAGAGATACTGCTGTTAAGTCAATCGGTGCAACTGAAGGTATTAGAGTAACATGGTTAAAAGATATTACTCCACTACCTCATAATGGTTGTCGTCCTCCTAAGCAGAGAAGAGTTTAATAGCTCACATAAATATAATAATTTAAAGGTAATATAATGGCAAGATATAGAGGTCCAGTTGAAAAACTAGAGCGAAGACTTGGTGTTGATCTCGGCTTAAAAGGTGAGAGAAGACTTGCAGGTAAATCGGCTTTAGAGAAGAGACCATACCCACCAGGGCAACATGGTCAAAGAAGAACAAAAATTAGTGAATATGCTGAACAACTTCAAGAGAAGCAGAAAGCTAAATTTATGTATGGTGTAAGTGAAAAACAGTTTAGAACTCTATTTAAAGAAGCTAATAGAAAAGAGGGAAATACAGGTGCTATTCTTATTCAACTTCTTGAGCAGAGACTAGATAATGTAGTATATAGAATGGGTTTTGCAACAACTAGAAGATTTGCAAGACAACTTGTAAACCATGGACATATATTAGTTGATGGTAAAAGAGTTGATATTCCATCATATAGAGTAAAGGCTGGTCAAAAGATTGAGGTTAAAGAGAAAAGTAAAACAAATTCTCAAATAACTAGAGCTATGGAGCTCACTAATCAAACAGGTATTGTTGAGTGGGTAGATATTGAAAAAGATAAACTATTTGGTATCTTCAGTAGAGTTCCTGCTAGAGAAGAGATTAATATACCTGTTGAAGAGAGACTAATTGTTGAGCTTTACTCTAAATAGTAAGTAATAGATAACAGAGGCAAAAAATGAAAAAAATTAAAGTAGCACCATCTCTTCCTGAATATGTTGAGGTAAATGAGATTGGTGAAAATAGAAGTGAAGTTATTGCCTATCCTTTTGAGAGTGGTTATGCTATTACTCTAGCACACCCATTACGAAGACTTATTTTAGGCTCTTCTGTGGGATATGCACCAATCTCTGTAAAGATTGAGGGTGCATCTCATGAGTTTGATAGTGTTCGTGGAATGCACGAAGATGTAGCTGTATTTATTATTAATCTTAAAAATATTAGATTTAAACTCCCAAAAGGTGTACAGAGAGCTAAATTAAACTATAAATTTTCTGGAAATAGAGATATTATTGCATCTGACTTAATTACTGATGAGGTAGATGTTGTTAATCCTAATGCATTTTTAGCAACGCTAAACGAAGATGCAGAGCTTAATTTTACTGTTGTTATTGCAAAAGGTTTAGGTTATGTTCAGAGTGAAGATTTAATAGATGAAATAGATAGTGATGCTATTGCATTAGATGCCTTTTTTACCCCTGTAAAAAAAGCTAACTATAGAATAGATAATGTTTTAGTTGAGGATAATCCAAACTATGAGAAGATTATATTTGACATAGAGACAGATGGACAAATTTCACCAGTTGATGCATTTACAAATGCATTGGAGACTATGTATAAACAGCTATCAGTATTTAATGGTGTTTTAGATGTTGAGATAAATGCTACTCCTGTAAAAAGAACAACAGATGATAGTGAACTTAAACCATATTTAGAACAGATAGACTCATTAGGACTCTCTGCTAGGTCATTTAATTCACTTGACCGTTCAGGAATACAGTATATTGGTGAGCTTGTATTAATGAGTGCAAATGAGATAAAAAATATTAAGAATCTTGGTAGAAAATCACTTGATGAGATAGCTGAATGTTTAGATAATTTAGGTTATGGTGAAGATTTTGAACTACCAGATAGTACAAGAGCTTCTCTTATTAAAAAAATCGAGCAACTAAAAGAGAGCTCAAAATAAAGGAGATTAAAAATGAGACATAAGCACGGATATCGACGATTGAGTAGAACTTCTGCTCATAGAGCTGCTCTACTTAAAAATCTCTCTATAGCTTTAATCAAGAGTAGTAGAATTGAGACTACTTTACCAAAAGCAAAAGAGTTAAGTAGATATTTTGAAAAATTAATTACAAAAGCTTTAAGTGGAGAGAATGCACATAGAACAGTGTTTGCACTACTTCAAGATAAAGTATCTACAAATAGACTTGTAACAGAAATTGCACCAGAGTATAAAGATAGAAATGGTGGATATACTAGAATTATTAAGACAAGAATGCGTCGAGGTGATGCAGCTCCAATGGCAATTATTGAGCTAGTTTGATTATATATAAAAAGAGAGTTTTTAATTCTCTCTTTAATATCTCTCTCTTTTACTTCCTACACAACTTAAAATATAAAAAGTGGTATAATTCCTTTTTTAAAAAAGGAAAATTTAATGATAAAAAGTATTATAGGCGATATAGATTTTATTGAGTCTTTAAGAGGTAAGAGTACATCTTTTGTCTTAGCACTTAGCAATAGTAAAACCATTAATATAAAAGGGATTACACAAGCTGGTATTCCAAATTTCATACATTTAACTCCAACATTAGATGCTGAATTTATGAGCATTGGTAAAGTTAGATGTCTTGATAATATTGCAGAGACTCCAAAAGGTGTTCCAACTCCTGCACTTATTAGTAGAGCAGTTCATCTACTAAAACCATTTAGGGAGATTGAGTTTTTAAATTTAGGTTTAGAGGTAATTCCAAAAGTAAAATATTTTAAACAGTATAGTTTTAATATTAAACCTAGTGGCTCTATTGATAAGGGAGCAGATATTGATGCAGAGAGTATCTTTCAAAAGGGTTTAAAGTTTGGGAGAGAGTATAAGCCTAATAGTGACTATATCATTTTAGGTGAGTCTGTACCAAGTGGAACAACTACAGCAAATGCTACAGCTCTAGCACTAGGATATAATGCAAAAGACTATTTTAGTAGTAGTTTTAAAAATGTTCCAAATAGTATAAAAGAGCAGACTATAAAAAAGGCACTCTCAAATATAAAGCAGAGTGATAATATATTTGATATTTTAGGAAAAGTAGCTGATAATATGCTTATATTTAATGCTGGATTTATATTGGGACTTAATGGAAAAACTCCTTTAATCTTAGCAGGTGGCACACAGATGGCAGGAGTATTACTTATTGTAAATAGTATATTAAGAGAAATGGAAGGAGAGATAGATAGTTCTAATCTAGCACTAGCTACTACAAAATGGGTAGTAGAGGATGAAAATAGTGATATAAAAGCTCTTTTAGAGATGTTAGATTTTCCTATAAATGGATATTTTGCTGATTTTGATTTCTCTCTAACAGACCATCCTGCACTTAAATTATATGATAAAGGAGAGGCTAAAGAGGGAGTTGGAGCTGGTGGAGCTTTAGTTTATGGAATGCTTAATGGACTAAATAAAAAGATGATTACCAATAAAGTTGAGACTTTTTTAATTTAGAAATTATCTATTATCTAATTATTAAACATATTTAGATAATATCTCTAAAAATTAAATGGAATATCAATGGTAAAATTAACACGGCATATTAAAGAGAAGATGTCTCAAAGAGGTATCCATAAAGATTTACTAGATGTAGTTCTAATATATGGTGTTGTTAAGAAAGATAAAGTCATTTTAAATAGAAAGAGATGTAAAAGTATTTTAGTAAGATTGGATTTTTTTTATAAAAAAGCTAGAGCATTAAAAGATACTATTCATATTAAAAATTTACGAAAATCTCGCTCTATTATCTTAAAAATTTTAGATAAGGGTGGGGTTACATTAGTCATTATGGGGGATAGTCTTATTACTACATATAATACCAATATAAAATTTAAGAGAAGACGAAGATATAAGGGGAAAAGAAAATAGTGAAAATTTTATATTATGGAGGACAAAAATCTGGAAAGAGTCATTTAGCAGAAAAACGAGCTTTAAGTTTAGCAAGAGATAAAAAACCATACTATATAGCTACGTATAATAATTTATATATTGATAGTGAAATGGAGCGTAGAGTATTAAAACATAAATTAAAAAGAGCTGATAGTTTTATAACTATTGAGGAGAGCTTTGATTTTATTAAATATATAAAAGAAGACAATACCTATTTAATAGATTGTATCTCTATGTGGATATTAAACTTACTTACTAAGAGTGAAAAAGAGCTTATATCTTATATAGATAAATTAAACAATATAGATACAAATATTGTATTTGTTTTAAATAGTGTGGGAGAAGGAATAGTCCCATTAACTAAAGATAGTAGAAAATTTGTTGACTTAACAGGATTAATAGGACAAAAAATAGCTTCTATGTCTGATGAAGTTTATGATGTTAAATTAGGAATTGCACAGAGATTGAAATAGAGCTAGAGGCTCCCTAGCTAAAAAGAGTTCAATCCCGACAAGAAAAACCTACAAAAATCTATAAAATAGTATTAAGAAATCTGTAAATCTCTACTTTATCGTTTGAGTAGTATTTAACAACTACTCTTTACCTGCATCACTATTCCACTTCAAAAAAGTCACTATTAAACTATATTTTGAAGCTTTCTATAATAAATAGAAGGAACTCGTTAGCACTTTTTTAATATACAAGACATAATCCACCCAAAATTTTAATGTAATTCTGTCAAATATTTAAATTACCTCGAACGCCTTTAAGTTCATTAGGTAAAAAAGAGATAAAATATCATTTAAAATTACATTTTTAGAGAGTTTTATAACTCTCTAAGTAGAATTATATATATAAATATCTTAAAAAATGTTGAAATATATTAGATTTTTTTAGAAAATATAAGATTTTCTGTAACAGTTACTTGACCATTTATTTTGTTTACTCTTTTACTTTGTTGTTTTTTTAATTTGTTAATTTTTCTTTGAGTTTTTTTAATAGTTTTCGTCCCTTTTCTCTTTGTTTTTCTAGTTTTTATATCTATTCTTGACTGTTTTTTTTAAAGTGCTTTTAATATTTTTTCAAATTGAACAGATTTGCTAAAAGTTGTTCTCCATCAAGAGGTTTTGAGACTGCAAAATTATTTATATAAAGTTTGTGGTTCTTTTGAAGCTTTTGATAAGAGTAATATACTACTTTTTTTCTATCTGTGGAGGTTTTTTTATACTATCAATAACTTTTATATTAGAATTGTTAGATAGTTCTTTTAATTTGGACTCTTTTCTACCTCTTAGATAATATCCACCAATAGCCCCACCTGTAGCACTCATTGCAAGTAGTCCAACTGTTACCATTTGAGCAAATACAAATAATGCACCAATACCAAGAACTCCTGCAAATGCAACTCCTACTTTAAAATTGGCTTTTGCATGTGTTGATGTTGCCTCTTTAACGATACTTCTTTGAGCCTCTTTTTGAGCCTCTTTTTCTATACGCCTTTTTGCCTCTTCTGCACTTAGACGAATTTTTTCTCTCTCAGTTGCAAAACTCTCTTTTACTTTATTTATTGCATCCTTACTATACGCTTTAGACATTGTAGTAAACCAAAAAGCTATAATTAGAGCCATAAATAGTAGAGGGATTACTAGACGAAGAACTCCTATTGTTGTATAGTCATTTGGTGCTAATAGTACTAATGATACAGTTGTTATTTGAGCTAAAATGATACCAAATAAAAATTTTAAAAGTTGCATAATTATATTTGCCTAAATTGTTTAATTTGAATAATATTATATCTTTTTAACTATTAAATTAATCCTCCATAATTCCAATACGAACAGCTTCTTCATAAGATGTATCTCCACTAATTAACATCTCTCTTAACTTATCTGCAATAGTTACCATTCCATTCTCTTTTACTCTCTGTCTAATCTGATGGTCATTTAAGCCATCTTTCATCATACTCTTAACCTCATCATTCATAATAAAAAGCTCTCCAACTGCTCTTCTACCCTTATATCCTGTATAGTCGCACTCTTTGCATCCTTTAGCTTTATAAAATGTACTATTAATTGGTAGAGATAGCTCATCTATAATAGTTGGGGATAACTCTGTTGGCTCTTTACAAGTAGGACATAGTTGTCTTGTTAGCCTTTGAGCTAATACTCCTAATAGTGTAGAAGATATCAAAAATTCTTCAATTCCCATATCCATTAGACGACTTAATGCAGAGGTTGCATCATTTGTATGTAGAGTAGAGAGCATAAGGTGACCTGTTAGAGCAGAGCGAAGAGCAATATCTGCTGTCTCACTATCTCTAATCTCTCCTACCATAATAATATCTGGGTCTTGTCTAAGTATTGAACGGAGTCCTGCTGCAAATGTTAATCCAACTTTTGTATTTACTTGGATTTGATTTACATTTTGGGCATTATACTCAACAGGATCTTCTACTGTAATAATATTTTTATCTGGAGTTGCAATATGTTGCAGACAAGCATGAAGTGTAGTTGATTTTCCTGAGCCTGTAGGACCAGTTACAAGTATCATTCCATGAGGATGAGTTAAGAGTCTATTTAAATCTTCTGTTAACTCTTTTGAAAATCCGAGACTCTGTAGAGTTGGGATATGTTCACTCTGCATAAGCATTCTCATAACAACTCTTTCTCCATAATAGGTAGGAAGTACAGATACTCTAATATCTAAACTTTTTCCTGCAATTGTAACTTGTGTTCTTCCATCTTGTGGAACTCTCTTTTCTGATATATCTAAATTTGAGATAACCTTAATTCTTGATATAACTAATCCTGTAATATTCTTATCTATATCAAGATGTTTTTTTAATGCTCCATCAATTCTTAATCTAACTTCACCTTTTTTTTCAAGTGTCTCTATATGGATATCACTAGCACCTTTTTTTATGGCTTGAAAAAATAGAGAGTTTACAAGTTTTACAACAGGTGCTGACTCCTCATTTGAGAGTAAATCTTGAGAGTTTCGTATAAAATCTAATAAATCAGATTCAACCTCAATAATATCATCACTACTATCAGTAGCAATAGAGTCAAATTCACTACCTGTCTTAATCTCTAAAAATTTATTCTCTAATCTCTTAAAGCTATCTTTATCAACCTCTATAATAGGATAATCTATATCTAATTTAGATAGATAATTCAATGCCATTGCCATAGTATCTCTCTCTATAACACTACATCTTCTATCTTGTATAAATGCAAATAGAAGATGATGTTTCATTGCTAGAGAGTTATTTATATCATCATTCCAAAATGGCTCTAAATCAATATTTTCAATAAATGGTAACTCAATCACTAAATGTTGCTCCCTCATTATACTCTATGCCTGTATCAATCTGCTCTAAATTAATCTTCTTTTTAGGTTGTTCAATTGCATCTAATATAGATTCGCTTCTTATCACATTTCCATCATCTATATTATCACCATTATCTATATTTTCACTATATATGACATCTCCATTATCACTACTCTCTTCTGCTTCAATATATGGCACTGAGTTATAGTTCTCTTGAATAGAATTATCTTTTTTAGTTGTTAAAAAGAAATTTTGAGACCTTGTTCCAAATGTAGTATGTGTTCTCTCCTCCTCTATTCCAAGTCTCTTTTTTTCTAATGCATTAAGAACTATTCTATTAAACTTCTCTTGAATAGAGTCTAATTCATCTAAATTTTTTCTAAGTGTCACTAAGTCTGTACTCTTTTTAACTATATATGGTGTAAGATATATAACAACATTTACTTTACTTTTTGCATTTCCTTGAGAGGTAAACAGTTTACCTAAAATTGGGATATCCCCTAAAATAGGAACTTTAGTTGAACTCTTTCCTGTTGATGTCTTAATAAGCCCACCTAATATGATAGTCTCTGCATTATTTACTATAGCATTTGTTTTTATTTTTCTTTTTGTAGTTGTTGGTCTATCTGCCGAAGCACTAGAACCTGGTAGTATATCTTCAATAGTTGTCTCCACCTCAAGTGCTACTTTATTATCACTAGATAATCTAGGTTTAACCTTTAGCGTTATACCAATATCCTCTCTACTATAATTGTTTAATATATTTGACGAACCTTGAGTACTTTGTTGAGACTGTGTTAAGATTGATTGAGTTCTTCCTACATATATGGTTGACTCCTTATTATTTGTACTTAATACAGATGGTTCTGACAAGATTTGTGCTGCTCCATTCTGTTTTAATAAATCAAGTTTAACTCCCATAGAGAAAATCTGTTTAATTCCTGAATCAAATGAGAAATTATTGGTAGTCTCTGTACCTATTGGATTTCCTGCTTCATTATATATAGTTTTTGTTCCACCTTGATTTAAAAAACTCATCAATTCACTAGATATTGCAAGAGGTGCTGCACCTGAACTTGATAAAATAGAAAAAATTCCTTTTGATGTAATTGCACCACCGTTAAATCCATATTTTACTCCTATGCTTTCAGCTAAATTTGTATTAACTTCAACAATTTTTGCTCTAATATAGACTTGAGCTTTCTCAATATCTAAAGCATTTATAGTCTCTCTAATATTTGCTATTTGAGCTGGATTTGCTAAGACTATAAGAGCATTTCTCTCTATATCACTAGCAATAACTGCTTTTTGAACTTTTTTATTTCTTCTTAGAATTGGAGAGTTTCTTCTAATTGGAACTTTTGCACCCTTTACTATGGCATGTATAGAGCCACTTGATAGATTTCCTGTCATCTGTGGTAATAGTTTAGACAAAATCTTCTCCATCTCTTCAACATTTGAGTTTTTAAGAGGTATAACATACATTTTTTGTCTATCTTCATCTTCACCTTTAACATCAAGTTCTCTTATATATCTAGTAAGTTTCTCTATATTTCTACTATTTCCTACCAATATAATTGAGTTACTATTTTCATCTTTCATAACAGATACTCTCTCGCTTATAATATCTTGTGGAAATAGACTCTTTGCCATCATTTGAATATTTGGATAGACATTTTTTACATATGCATTTTGCAATGTAATAATTTTACTTCTTTTTCTCTCACCATGTTCTATCTTATCTATTAGTTTTTTTATAGATTTTAGAGTCCTAGGATAAGCAGTAACTGCTAATAGATTATTGTTTTTAAATGATACAACTTTTGCACTTCTATGAAGAAGAGGTTTTATTTTTGTTCTAATAACAGCAGAGTTCACTCTATTTAATTTAAATATAACTGTTTCCATAGTTCCATTACTATTTCGATTTATACTACGGCTACTCTTAACAGGTAATCCCTCTCCTGCTGCTTCTGGACTTCTTACTACTTGATAATAATCACCTCTTTTGATAAGAGTCATCTTTTTACTTTCTAAAATCGCATTTACTAATGGTATTAACTCTCTCTTATCAATAGGTTTATTTGAGATAAAATTTACTTTTCCTTTTACATCTCCATTTATTAATATATTTTTACCAGTAATTTTAGCAACCATTCTGATAAAATCTTTAATTTCTAAATTTTTAAAATTTACATTGACTTTTTCTGCATTAGCAAAAAGATTTAATATAATAAATATTATTAATACTCTTTTAGTTAATTTCATATTCTAACTCCATCTCCTGATTATTTCTTATTATTCCTAATGTTAAGCTATCTATATTTTCAATCTCTTTATAAAAAGAGAAAGCTGAATTATAGCTATTTAACTCTTCTCCATTTATTGATTTTAAAATATCTCCTCTCTTTAGACCTAATTTATCAAAATCACTACCTTTTTTTACAAAATTAACTATAAATCCATCCAAAACACCATTTTTTTTATGTTCTCCAATACCAATATCTTTCCACACTTTATCTATATCTTTGGTATAAGAGGTTAATAATCCTTTAGAGATTACTCTTTCACCATCATCTCTCTTAATTATTTTTCTATTTTTATTATTGCTATGATTTTTATAATTTCTATTGTGTCTCTCTTTAACAATTTTAATTGAACTTGGATTTTTTATCTTACTCCCCTCTATAGAGAGTTTAAACTCTCTATTATTTTTTTTAAATATTGCATAATCTCTTCCAGCTGATACTAATTTAAACCCATCAATATCTTCACCTTTAGATAGAACTTTACTTTTTCTATTTTTTGAAACAGTAACGACTAAAATCTCTTTAGAGTTATATATTGCTAAGAGTTTTATTCCTCTCATACTAACTACAGGGGAGGGAGCTTTTTTGACTATCTTAACAACTTTTTGAGGCTCTTTTTTATGAGGTAGTTTTCTAGCTAACTTTATACGATAATATAGAGGTTTTAGTTTTGCATTTTTAATATGTTCTACCCCTGAAGTTGGTAAAAATAGATAGGCTATAATAGTCCATGTTAATTTTACAAAAACTATAATAGATAAAATATATATGAGAGTTTTTAGAAATTTATTACTTAAAAAATTTTTCATAATATAACCCTTTTGCATCTCTTTTTAAGAACCCTCTAAAAGCATGAATATTTTTAGGATTTGGTACTCTTATAAATATCTTATTCATATTAATATAAAATCCACCAACAATCTCTCCAAAAGAGCCATTAGCATCTATTGAGATTTTATATGGTTTTAATATACTAAAAATAGCCTCTGCATGATTTATAGATTTTGGAACAAAATTCTGTATAGATTTATCTGTTGTTACACCATCTATAGTTAACTTATCATATAGAAAAAATATATTTAAATTAATTGATTTTATATGTGCTACATTAATACCTTTTACATAGATATCTGCATTTTCTATCTTTATACCTAAAATGGTATCAGTAAATTTTTCATCACTAATTACAACTCCATTTTTCTCTAACTCTTTTTCTAATTTATAATATAGTTCATGTTTTGGAGCAAAGATTAAAAGAGCTAAAAGTATTATAAATGAGCTAATAATGCTCATAATTATCTTTTTTACCATCTGCATATTAACTCCATATTATATCTCTCTTTTCCAATATCTTTTATATCTAATTTCACAATCTGAAAAGGGTTATTCATAACTGTTTTTATAATGCTATTTAACTCTTTTATATTAACTCCTCTATATTTTACAATAACCTTTTGACCTCTTTTTTTAAATGAACCTATCTTAGATTTAGCAACTATAATTTTTAATAAATTAACTTTTTTTGATATATATTTGCTTTTCCATATCTTTTTAAGCTCTAAGACCCTATTAATCTCATTGATTGAGTTTTTAATATTTTCTCTTTTTTGCTCTATAGTGGTATCTATGGAGTGTTTATATGAAAATGTTAATATAGTAAATAGAGTAGCACCAAGTATAATAAGTTCATTTCTAAATCTTTTTAATATTATTAAATTCATAAAGACCTCTCTACTCTAATCTCTTTTCCATTTAGCTTTCTACTTTTAAATTTTCTCTTTAAAGCTTCTCTTAATACTCTATTGATATTATCTGTCTTAATTATAGCTGATATTTTTTTATCATCAAGTCTAAGCTCTTTTAATCTAGTATGAGTAGATAGGAGTTTAGATATATCTACTAATATATCTCTTTTTAATCTCTCTATCTTATCTATTGGTTCATATTGAGCTAAAATGCTCTTTCTAATTCTTTTTGAGCTTAATTTTGTATCTCTTTGTAGTAGTAAATCTAATTTTTCTTCATCATTTCTAATAGAGTTTTTAACTCTATTCCCCTCTGCTACAAAAATTCCACCCAATATAAATAGAAGAGTTGTTAATATTAGAGTATATTTAAATGGTATTATAGAACCAAATGAACTACTAATAGAGACTCCCTCTTTTAGTTGCATATTTTTTAGATTTAAATTTTCGACTTTATCTTTGATTAATTTTTTAGGTACAACTGTAACTATCTTATCAATATCTATTAAAAAGCTTTTATCACCTAAACTTATCGTCTTATTATCTAAATATTTATTTAACTCTTGAGCAAAAAATATTTTATTAATTTGATATTTCTTAACTCCTTTCTCTTCTAAAAATGTACTAATCTCATCAATATTATATGCAAAAAAGTACCAATAGCCATCATATTTATATACAAAAAATTGATAATTTTGACTATCTTCTAAATAATCATCTAAAATAGATGGTGCTATCTGTTTAGCTTGATATGCAAATTTTATACCTAACTCTTCTCTTAAAAAAGTATAAAATTGTGGAGAAAGTATTATATCAATATGCCCATTAATATCTATATTTGGCATATCTTTATGGACTAATAATCTCTTATTAGATTTTCCCATTAAACTCAAAATTCAGACTCCTCTCATTTGAATAATCAAAACTAAAACTATAAAAATTTTCTCTATATGCAAATCTCTCTTCACAATGCATAGCATTTAATCCTCCATCTGAAAAGAGTTTATCATCAAAACCATCTATACTATTTTGTGTCAAAAATTTTTTCAATGTTATCTTATCCTCATTTTCATCTATATTGTTACTCTCTATCCAATCATCTTTAACACTCTCTATAGGAATATCAAATGCCATAGATATAAGTTCTGGAGTTATGTAAGCTCCATCTATAAGAGCTTTTTGTGTTACATCTACAAATACAAAATATCTATCCCAAGATATTTTAAAAACATTATCATCATCATATTGCAATCTATAATCTAATAAGATTTTATAAAATTGCTCTTTAGATACAATATTTTTAGCCATATCTAATCTATGGATATAATCTATATCTTCTATATTTTTACCTTTTAAGTTAGATATTATAAGCTCCTCTAATCTATTTGGCTCTTTTATATCAAATTTTTCTAAAATAGATGAGAGTACCTTTTTAGCTAACTCTAATCTTTGAGGTATTTTCTCTGTAAACTTCTCATCTAGCCATTTTATAGGTATGCCTCTTAATAGAGGTTCACATTTTAGATTTATGTTAAGTCCACTTTTTGGTTCACTAATCATAAGTGGTAGAGTATATATCATATTTAATTTTTTTTCATCTGCTTTTCCTTTTGGAAAAATTCTTTTTAAAATCTCTGTTGTATCCTTATATAAAACATCTCCTTGTATAATTGCAGATACTCTTGAAGCATCTATTTGTACCTTTTCAAGATATGAAAATGATACAGCAACTATGGACAAAATAGATGCAATTATCAAAAGTGTAATAAAAAGGGCAATACCTCTTTTTGTTTTATCCATTATAAAGCTCAATTCAAGTAAAATCGCTATTATTATAACTAAAATTAACTAAGGAATTTTAAATATGAGTAAAGTTTACGATATAAGCGTAAAAAAAGAGATGATAAGAAGAAGAGAAGCTTTCTCACTAATTGAACTGTTGGTTGTTATTTTGATATTAGGTCTGTTAGTTGGACTTGTTGCACCAAAAGTTATTGGACAGGGTACACAAGCACAGATAAAATTAACATGTACACAGATGGGAAGTATTAAAGAGGCTTTGAAGATGTTTAAATTGGATAATGGAAAATATCCAGATACAGATGAGGGTATAGAGGCTCTTATAAAAAATCCAAATCCAGATAAGTATCCAAACTATTCAAGTTCACCATATCTTGAGAAAATGCCAAAAGATCCATGGGGAAAATATTTTACATATATTAAGACAGGTAAAGATTTTAAAATAATTAGCTTAGGTCCAGATAGAGCAGAGGGTGGGACTGGGCAAGATGCAGATATTGAGTTTCCAAAATGTAGTGATAAATAGTTAAATTGAGACGAGCTTTTACATTAATTGAACTTATTATTGTTGTTATGCTCATATCTCTAATGGGTTTTTTAGTCTTTTCAGAGGCTGTCCGAGAGACTAAGAAACCTGATGCTATAACTCCCTTAAATCTTAAATCTATAATTAAAAAAGAGTTTCCATATAACGAAGATATGGAGTTTTTTTGTATCCAAAACTGTAGAGACTGTTATATTGCAAAAGGAGCTGATATTTTACCATTAAAGGGAAATATCAATTTAGGGAGTAATTTAGAAGTTTATAAAATAGATAAAAATAATCAATTAGTAAAAATAGATAATTTTGGTAGAATAAAAGATGAGAAGATATGTTTGAGATATAGTCTATATAAAAATGGAAGTTCTACTGAGTTGATATTATCTAACGATAGTGGAGTCTATTATCTACCAAGTTATTTTGGAAAACCTATAAAGTTAGATGATTTAGATAAGGCTAAAGAGTTATGGTTAAAAGAGGATTTAAATTTAAGAGATAGTGGGAACTATTATTAATGAGAAAAGCATTTACACTGATTGAAGTTATTATGTCTGTAATTATAGTATCTATTGTTGTAATGGGTGCTATGAAATTGCAAGATAGAAATAGAGATATGGCAATATATATACAACAAAGAGGTAGTAGTGAGTTAGATAACTCTCTATTTTTAACTACTAAAGTATATAGATATAATAAGAGTGAAAAAAGTGCTTATGAGTTGGTTAGAGATGAGTTTAATATCAAAAATGATGATAGTAGAGAAGTTTTAAAAAAGATAACTAAAAAGATTAATATTACAGAAGATAAAGATATTCCAATATCCATTGAAGAGGGGAGTGAACCTATATTTACATTTTATACTAATGAAGTTTTATTAAAGGGAAAATATCCTGCAAGATATTATAATTTTAGATAATTAAAAAAAGGAAAGATATGAAAGACTATTTAGTTTTAGTTTTAGGGGTAGGTTTTTTACTTCTTGCATTCAATGCCTATCAAGATGCAAAACCTACTACAAAAGCAGCAATATATAAAGAGATTAAAAAATACTCTCCATACTACTTAGATAAGAGATTTGGAGGTTTAGAAATTTTAAATAGAGAAGATAGAGATTTTAAAGAAAAACCAAATAATATGGAAATTTTTCACCGTTTTGAAAAATTAGAAAAAGAGTGGGGTAAAAAACATCTACAGATAGATATAGATAATAATAGTCTAAAAATCGTAGATAAAAATTTAACTATTAAAATCATACCTTTTAAATCAAAAAGAGATATTGAATTTATTCATAAATATTATGGAATATAGTATGTCACATCATATATTAATGATTTTAGTATTCTCTTCTGTTATGCTCCTATTTATGGCATTTCCTGCTATGAAAATAGTTGATTTTATAAAAAAAAACATAAATTTATCAAAAAAAATAGAAAACTTTATCTTAATCTTTATAACTATTATATTGTCTCTATTCATAGGAATTTTTTTAGAGTTTTTCTAAAAAATTAAGATTAATATTATACAATAAGCTTAAGAATATATATATCTGGAGCTTATAATATGATAAAACATAAGAGGTTAATTTTAATTTTTTTTATATTTCTCTTTACAAACTGTTCATCTACTATTAGTAGGAGTAGTACAACTCTACCTAAAGATAGAATATATGCAGTTAGTACATTTTGGAATTATACAGAGACTCCTATGGCAGGCTTTAGAGCTTCAACTATTATTGATGGTGTTTTATCAAATAAAGGAGTTAAAACTATCTCTTTAATTGGTGGTGAAAATGAGATTGAGAGTGTTAAGAGTAAAGAGAGTTTTATTAAAAAAAAGATTAATCAAGCAAAAAAATTAAATGCAGATTATATAATATTAGGTTCTGTTCAAGAGTGGAGATATAAGACAGGAATTGATGGAGAGCCTGTAGTTAGCTATAGTATTAGAGTAATAGATTTGAAAGATGGTAGTATAGCGTTTAATGGTGTTGGAGCTAAAAGTGGTTGGGGACATAAATCTATAGGTGTTGTAGCTCAAGAGATAGCTAATAGTCTTATACCTAAATTTATTTTATAAAAATAAAAAATGACGTTAGAGAAGAAATCACCACTAATTCAAGGTTTTGAAGTTGTAATAATTACAGCTATAATTGCTTCTATTGGATATTTTATAGATAAAAAAGACCCTCTTTTAATCCATTATCATTTTAGTTTTTTAATCTTATGGTTAGCAATAATTACTCTATTTTATGGATTAAGTATGGGGATAGTTATGTGGGTAGGATTTGCTATAGTTTCATCTTTGGTTTATATAGATGACCCTATATTTATCTCTACTCTTTTAGAAAATCTTTTTTTTGTATTTCTATTTGGACTATTTTTCTCAAATTTACATAGTGAGATAGATAAATATAAGATAAAAACTCAATATCTACAACTTAGATTAAAAGAGTTGACGAATGCTTTTTTTACACTAAAAATTTCACATGATAAACTAGAGTCAATATATATTATTCAACCAGCGTCTATTAGGTTTGTTATTTCTGAAATTTTGGAGAGTAATGAACATGCTACACCAAAAGAGAGTGCCAATAATACCTTACAAATTTTAAAAAAGTTTTTTGGAGTTAACTCTGCAATGATATATAGAGTTAAAAGAGATACTATAAGAGAGAGATTTGCATCTATTGGTCATATAGACAAAGAACCAACTATGAGAGATAAGCTTATATCTGAGTCAATTTTACAAAAAAAAGCAATCTATTTAGATGATTTAGAAGATAGAGAACAGACAGATTATCTATATGCTATCCCTTTTTTAGATAAGAGAGACATAGTTGTAGCTATCTTAATTATTCAAGATATACCTTTTCTATTTTATAATAAAGATACTATATTAAAAATCAATGTAGCATTTAACTATATTTGGACAGAGTATAAAAAGAGAGCATCTCTACTTAAAGTTCAGAAGAGAAAAAAACTTCCTTCTATTAAGAAAGATAGACATCAAAGACAGAATATTATAGATTTTAAAATAGAAGTAGAGAGACTTACGAATATTTTAAATGGATATAATATTGATAGTAGGATATATGCTATATATACTAAAAATGTATATTTAGATAGAGAAATTAAAGATTTTTTATATCAAAATGAGCTATTTGAAATTTTAGATCAATATATATCTATAGAGTGCAAAAATAGATATATACATTTTATTCTATTTCCATTTGTATCACTCCCTAATCTTCACTCAAAAGCTAAAAGTTTAGATGAGGAGCTTGATGAGATAGAGAGCAGACTTAGAGTAGAGATGTTAGAAGATGGATTGAAGTATCATTTAAGTTCAAAAAGTTTTGAAGGTTTAAGAAAAAAACATATAAGCGTAAAACTATTTTACAATCTGCTACAGGAGTATGGTTGTGTTTAGTAATATTAACTATAATCTACTTGTTACTCTATTAGAACATACAAATAATCCAAAAGAGATAGCTCTTATTTTACTAGTAGAGATAGTTGTATGGAGTATACTATCTTTAATATTGATTATATTTTTACCTAAAAAATATAAAGAGTATAGAAAAGAGATATTTATATTTTTTGTAGTTATTAATGCAGGATTACTATTTATTGGGATTATTTTAACCTTTATAATGATTGCATTTGGACTCTCTTGGGCAACAAATAGAGTTAGCCATCCCACCTATGAGAGTATTGATTTTGAAGATGAAGTTGCAAAATTTCCTATTGTATATAGTAAATTTCAAGAGGGAGTTTTAACTATGGAGGGTAGAAATAGAGAAGAGATAAGTAGTGATGATAAGATAAAATCATTAAAAATTTTATATGATAGTAATGCACAAGGAAATATTGGAAAGATAAAACATTTTCTATCTGATAGTTCTGATGAGACAAGGTTATATGCTTTTGCATTAGTATCCTCATTTGAAAAGAAATTAAATGATAGAATTACTGAACTTTATAATAAGATTAAATTTGCAAAAGGTGATAGATTAGAGAAATATAATTTTGAGTTAGCCAATACCTATTGGCAGTTTATATTTCATGGTGTAGCAGATGAACAGTTATCAGGATTTTATACTACAAAGATTGAAAATATATTAAAAGAGATAAAATCAAACTCTAGTGCTTTTATACTTTTAGGTAAAATTCACATTTTTAATAGAGAATATGAAGAGGCAGAAAAAGCATTTTTAAAAGCTATAGATTTGGGTATCCCTAAAGAGGCTATGTCTACATTTTTAGCAGAAATTAAATATGGATTAGGAAAGTATAATGAGGTATCTAATTTTATCTTAGAAGAGCAATTTAATTTAGATTTAAGACTTAAGCCTCTAATTTCTATGTGGAGAAAAAGATGAAAGTAGTATTTGATAGAGGTGAACCTGATATTATAATACCTTGTGAGGGGACATTTCCCTATGTTAGAGGTGGAGTATCATCTTGGATAGCACAGATTATTAAAGGTATGCCAGAGTATAAGTTTGGAATAGTCTTTATTGGAAGTAAAATGGAAGAGTACTCATCTAAACCTCTATACGAGTTATCTGATAATTTAGTATTTATGGTAGAGACTTTTATGTTTGAAGATGCAAATAAACCTCCAATTAGAGATATAGATGGAGATGAGAAGAGTTTTGAAGTTGTAAAAGAGTTATATTATTGGTTTGTTAATAGAGATAGTAATATTCCATTTCCAAAAGAGGCAATGAGTTTAGATTTTTATTTAAATAAGATAAGTGAAGAGATATTTTTATATAGTAGAGAGTCATGGTACTTTACTACTAATAAAAATAGTGAAAATTGTCCAGAGATACCATTTTTAGACTATTTTTGGACTGTTAGAAGTATCTTAATTCCTGTATGGAAAATGGCAAAGCTTGCTGAATTTATTAAACTAAGGGGTAAAATTATCCACTCTCCATCAACAGGCTATGCAGGATTTTTATCAGCACTTATATCTAATGATACAGGAAAACCTTTTATATTAACAGAACATGGGATATATACTAAAGAGAGAAAGATTGACCTCATTTCTAGTTCCATGAGTTTATATAAGAAAATTGAACTATTTAGAGAGTCAGCAGAGGACAACTATATTCAAGGTATGTGGGTTAGATTTTTTGAAGGAATTGGAAAGATGAGTTATAGTAGAGCAAATCCAATTCTTTCACTCTTTGGTGTAGCAAAACAGACTCAAATTTTATATGGAGCAGACCCTAAGCTATGTAGAGTAATTCCAAATGGAGTTGATATTAAGAGACTTGGAGCAACCCTTAAAAATAGACCAAAAGGAGTTCCACAGGTTATTACACTTATTGGAAGAGTCGTATCTATAAAAGATATAAAAACCTTTATTAGAGCAATTAGAGTTACTGCTGATATTATCCCTGATGTCGAGGCTTGGATAGTTGGTCCTGATGATGAAGAGAAGGAGTATGCTAGTGAGTGTAGAGATTTAATAGATATATTAGATGTAAAAAAGAATATTAAATTTTTGGGATTTCAAAATATTGTAGATATTCTACCCAAAAGTGGAATATTAACATTAACTTCTATTAGTGAAGGTATGCCTTTGGTTATATTAGAGGGGTTTGCAGCAGGAGTTCCATGTGTAAGTACTGATGTTGGTTCTTGTAAAGAGCTTATATATGGTGGCGAAAATCCTGAAGATAGAGCATTAGGAGAAGCTGGAGTTGTATGTGAAATAGCAAATGTAAAGCAGTTAGCAGATGGATATATTAAGTTATTAACTAATGAGGAGGAGTGGCTAAAAGCACAAAAGAGTGCTATTGAGAGAGTAAATAAGTTTTATACACAAGATATATTTTTAAATAATTATAAAGAAGTATATAGGGATATATTAAATAGAGCAGGTGAATAATAGATGGCAGGAATAGGTTTTCAGTTAAAAAAAATTCTTGAAGAGAGAACACTAACCTCTGTTGTTAAGACTTTTGGATACTCTGCTGTTTTAAGTAGTGGACCTTGGGTTATATCTATGATTATAATACTTGGAATTGGTTTAACTAATATATATTTTTTTCAAACAAAAGACCCTAATGATATTATATTAAAATCATCAGTTACCTATGTCTCTGCTTTAGCTATAAGCTCAATATTAACTGGTTTTTTACAACTTCCATTTACTAGATTTGTGGCTGATAGAATGTATGAGAAGAGACATTATTTAGTTCTACCTAACTTTTTAGGTACAATAGTTGTAACTATAGGGGTTAGTGCAGTTGTAGCTACAATTCTATCTATATCTATATTCTATTCACAAACAAATCTATTTATTATATTATATATTACTCTATTTGTAGTTTTGAGTGTTGTATGGATTGCTAATATATTAGCCGCTAGTTTGAAATTATATAGATTGGTTATTCTATTTTATCTCTTAGGCTATGTATCTATATATATCTGTTTTATATTTTTAAGAGAGTATCAACTTATTGGACTACTTATCTCATTTATTATAGGTAATAGTATTCTTTTCATTCTACTATTTTTAGGTATTATCTACTACTATCCATCATCAAATAAAAATAATAGGAAATTTATTAGATTTGATATGTTTAAGCAAAACTATGGAAAATTCTATTGGAAGCTTGGTTGGTCTGGTATGTTATATAATATCTCCATTTGGATAGATAAGGTAATATTTTGGTTTAGTCCAATAGTTGGATATGCTGTTATAGATAGACTTCATGCGTCTATGGTTTATGATTTTCCAATATTTTTAGCATATCTATCTATTATACCTGGTATGGCAATATTCTTTTATAGATTAGAAGCAGATTTTGCATACTCTTATGCAAGATTTTATCATGCTATCAATAAACATGGAACACTAGAACAGATTAGAAAATATAAACAGAGTATGATAGATGGAGTAAAAAGAAGTATTCAAGAGGTTCTATTTATCCAAGGAATGTTTAATATTTTACTATTTTTAAGTTCTCAAAAGTTGTTTGAGATATTTATGTTACCTAAACTATATCTCCCACTATTTTATATTGATGTAATTGGTGTTCAACTTCAACTTGGATTTATGGCTATTTTAGCATATTTGTACTATTTAGATAGAGAAAAAGAGGCATTAATCTATACAGCTCTCTTTGTACTATTAAATGCTCTTCTTACTTGGATAACTGTACAGTTAGGTCCATACTTTTATGGATATGGATTTAGTATAGCTCTACTAATACTATTTGTAGCAAGTATAAATACACTAAATAATATTTTACAGGAGTTAGATTATCAAACCTTTATGTTGCAATAGACTACTATTTTTAGTAGTTATCTTATCAAATATACTTTTTGCTGATAGTAGGTATGCCTTTATCTATAGTAAAAATATAGATGATACATTTATAAATTTCTATGATAAAATTGTAGTTGATGCTGATATAGTTGATGATATATATGCTTTTCGATACCCTAAAAAGATGGTAGCCTATATTAGTGTAGGTGAGATTGAGAAATGGAGAAAAAAGATATATAAAAAGAGTTGGATTATATCTAAAAACAAGACTTGGAACTCACTTATTGCTGATATTAGTAGTAGTGAGTATCAAGAGTTTCTACTAAATAGAGCAGAAGAGTTATATAAGATGGGATATAGAAACTTCTTTTTAGATACTATGGATGCTTATCATATAACATCTAAAGATAAAAGGCTCTTTTTAAAACTTCAAAATGGACTTATAGAGTTTGTCCACAGATTACATAGAAAATATCCTAAAGCAAAAATCATAACAAATAGAGGATTTGAGATATTAGATAAGATACACAATGATATATCAGCAGTTGCTGTTGAGAGTTTATTTGGAAAATATAATCATAATAATAAAAGTTATGGAAAAATATCTAAAAAAGATAGAGAGTGGATACTTTCCAATTTAAAAAAGGTAAAAGAGTATGGACTTGATGCAATTTCTATTGATTATAGTAATCAAGGAGAGAAAGGCAGAAGAGAGATAGCTAAAAAGATAAGAGCTTTAGGGATAATCCCATATGTTACAGATGGACTACTAAAAGAGCAAGGTGAGTGTGATATAAAGAGGATTAGAAGAAATATACTTATATTATTTAATGCCTCATCATTTAAAGATAAGAATGAGGTATATTCTGATGTCCATTTAATAACATCTATGCCAATAGAGTATTATGGATATATTCCAAGATTATATGATATATCAACTAAAGAGTTGCCAAAAAGTGTAGAGGATAGATATCATGCAGTATTAATTTGGAGTTCTGGATATACTAAAAATAATAAAAAGATATATAAGTGGGTTAAAAAAATAAAAAAGAGAGGTATAAAGGTTTTATTTATTAACAATTTTGTCTTTAATCCAACTAAAAAGAGGCTAAAAGAGTTTGGATTAAAAATAGAAAAAAATAGAAACTCAATTTTAGATAAGAGTAGAGTACTATACCATAAACCATATAAACCATTTGAGATAAAGTTTCCTGTTGAGTATAAAGATAGTTTTATAAATCCGATAGATGGGAAAAAGATTATAACTGTAAAGTATAAAAATTCTCAAATAGATACACCTATTACTATTACTCATTGGGGTGGATATGCGTTAGATAACTCTCTATTGGTAAGTGTAGCAGATAAGAATTTTTTAACTATTGATATATTTAAATTTTTAAAAGATACTTTAAGATTAAACAATACTCTTGTGCCAGATCCAACAACAGAAGCTGGTAGAAGAATTTTATTTGCACATGTTGATGGTGATGGATTTGTAGAGAGAGTTAGAACAGATATGAAAAGACTCTCTCCTGAGATGCTTATAAAATATATATATAAAAAATTTAAAATACCTCAATCTGTATCTATTATTCAAGGTGAAGTTGATACTATTGGGATGTTTCCAAAACTTAGTCCATATATGAAAAAAATTGCAAAAGAGTTATACTCAATCCCTTGGATTGAACCTGCAAGTCATAGCTTCTCTCACCCATTTTTTTGGAATAAGGTTATACAGCCCCAAAATGCTTCACCTAAAGCTGGGAAAGATTACCATTTAAATATTCCAAATTATCATTTTAGCTTACGACAAGAGACTATTGGAAGTATTAATTTTGCTCTCTCATTTGCACCAAAATATAAGAGAAAAGAAAAAATTCTTTTTTGGAGTGGAGATTGTCTTCCACCTAAAAAGGTTCTCGCATATATAGAAAAGCACCATATTTTAGGATTGAATGGTGGAGATACAACCATAAGTGATTTAGAACCTTGGTTAGACCATATTGCACCATTTGGACTTCAAAGAGAGGAGTATTGGCAGATATATACAGCTCAACAGAATGAAAATATCTATACTAATGAGTGGACAGGACCATTTTGGGGATTTAGACATGTAATAGAGACATTTAAAAGAACTGAAAACCCAAAAAGATTAAAGGCTATGGATATATATTATCACCTCTATTCAGGCTCAAGAGTAGCATCACTTCAAGCTTTAGATGATGTTTACTCTTATGCCTTAACTAAAAAGACATCTAAACTATATGCTTCTCAATATATAAGAAAAGGAAAAGGGTTTTACCACACCTCAATAGCTAAACTAGATAATAATAGATATGAAGTTAGAAATCAGGGATATTTAAGAACAGTTAGAGTTGATAGAAGAGTAAAAGTTGATTTAAAGAAGAGTGTAGGTGTAGCTGGATTTAACTATAAAAGTGATACTACATATATTACATTAGATAAAAGAGATAGACATATTATAAAACTTGCTAATAATATAGATACTCCTTATTTAATAGATAGTGAAGGGTGGGTAGAGAAAGTTATAGTTAAAAATAATATTTTTAGATTTAAATTAAAAAGCAATATGAGTATAGATGCAAATTTTTTTGTTCCAAAATCATGTAAATTAACTTCTATTAAAGGGTTAAAGAGTAGTTATAGAGAAAATAATTTATCTATTTTATATAAAAAGAGGGAGATAACTATTGGGTTTAAGTGCAAATGATAATAATACCTCTACATCTATTTTATCTATAAAAGAGATTATTGCTATTATTATAGTTTTTAGTTTTCTTCTATATCTTCTTTTTCCAAAAAATGATATAGATGAAATTATAGAGACTAAGGGTAAAAATACAAATCTCTCTATAAATTATATAGAGAGCATGATACTCTATTATCCAGATAATATAAAACTTAAAATGTTACTTTTAAAAAAGTATGATAGTGGTGGAAAAATTAAAAAGGCACTTAAATTAATAGATGAACTCCTAAAAAAAACAAAAGATAGAGAAATTTTAGATGAATTATATTTAACACAATATAGACTACTTAAGGAGGAATTTTTTAAAAAAGAGAATAATGTAACTATAGGTTTAATAAAAGATAAACTCTATAACTATTTTAAATTTAAAAAAAAAGAGAGAGATTATATGTTCTTTCTAGGAGAAGCAACACAGATGGATTTTAAAGAATTAAAATATATCTCTTTAAAAGGTTTAATGAGACAAAATCCCAAGATAGCAGATTTTAATTTAATAAAAGAGGCATATTATCTATCTTCATCACTAGGATATAAAGATGAAGCAGAAAAATATCTTTTTAAACTTATAGATTTTAAAGATGCAAATAGTACACTAAAAGATAGTGTACTCTTTTCACTACTTAATAGTAAAAAGTATAAAAAGGCTATTGAGTTATCAACAAAACTATTTTTAAAGGCAAAAGATAAAAAGAGAGTAGAAAACTATTTTAATATAGCACTATATGCTACTGCTTTAATAGATAAGGAGAGTAATAGTACAAATAATATAAGAAAATTAATTAGTAGTTATGAGAATAGTAGAGAGATAAAAGCTTATAATATATCATATATTTTAGATAATCTTCTAAAGACAGGTTATCTAAAAGAGGCAAGTCGATTTGCAAAAGAGTCATTTAAAAAATACCCTAAAGAGTTTGATGAGAATAGTACAAAATTAGCTATTGATAGTTTAGTATATAACCAAGAGTTAAAACCAGCACTAAAGATTGCTCTATTTGCAGAAAAGAGATTTAATAAACCTAAATGGTTAGATGAGAGTATAAAACTCTCTATATGGCAAGGTAAAATGCAAAATGCAGTAATTCTAAATGAAAAAGGATTAAAAAAATATAAAGATAAAAAGTATGAGAAGTATTTAAAAGAGAAGACTACTCTAAATAGTGCGTATCAAGCTTTAGGAGAGATATATAAAAAGAATGGAAATATAGATAAGATTATAGAGTATTATAACTATATAGGAAAACCTCAAGATGGAGAGTTATATTTTGAAAATCTATACAAAAGAAGAAATAGTCAAAAAGTTCTAAAAGCTCTTATAGAGTTTGCATATAGAAATAGACATTTTAATAAATTTCTAAATCTATATGAAATATATAAGAAAAGATATAGTGTAGATAAACCTTTACAACAGAGTTTTGTAAATATTCTATTTGCTCAAAAAAAATATAAAGAAGCATATAGAATATTAAAAAGATTAGAGAAACTAGAGAAGCATGATAAAAGATTAACTAAATTATTAGCACATCTAAAAATAGAGCAGAAATTTGACCTATATAAAGAACTTATAGATTTAGGTTGGATACTTCATGATTATAAATATCTATATAGAATACTTTTAAAAGAGGATAAATTTAATGAGTTAAAATATTATAATTATAATAAGTTACTTTTATTGGAAGAGCAGATAAATAAAGGAAGAAAATTACCATATCTATATAAAAAGCTATATAAAAAGACAAAAAAAGAGATATATTTAAAAGCATTACTATCAATATATAATCAAAATATGGAGTACAAAAAGTTTAAAGCTCTATATGATACTTTAAGCCCAAAATTAAAAAAAGAACTTAAAAAAGATATTAACTTTAATCTAACTTTAGCAAACTACTATATATCTATATCAAAACCTAAAAAGGCTCTAAATATCTTTAAATCTCTTCTAAAAAAATATCCTAAAAATTCAAATATACATCAAACATATATATGGTTTATTATAGATAATAAGTTTATCAAATTCTTAAGAAGGGAATTAAAACTCTTAAAGAAAAATCCTAAACTACAAAAAGAGGTAGGCTTTCCATCTATTGTAACTGCTTTAATGTTTCAAAAGAGTGACTTAGCCCTAAGTTGGTTAGGACCTCTACTAAAAAACAGTAACTCTTTAGAGTATAAGGTGGTATATAGTGATATTTTACAACTTCAAGATAGAGTAGAGGGAGCTAAAAAAGTAAGATTAAAACTATTTAAAAGATTAAATCAAATGATAGAAAAATCCCCTAAGCTTCTAAAAGATAAATCGTTTGCAAGAATCTATCTAAGATTAATATCTATATATGGCTCACCAAGGCAGAAGAGAAGATATTTTAGAAAATTAAGACCACTCTTTAAGAAAAAAGATTTTATGGAGATGAAGATTGGTTGGAAAAGTTATATTCAGAGTAGTGATGAGGTAAAATATTTAAAAGAGAAATATAATATGAATTTAGCATGGTTAGATTTGTATCTAGCTATGAGTAGAGGAGATAGTACTAAAAAGCAGAAACTACTAAAAAAAGATAAAGATATATTAGCATTTAGAGATAGAGTAACAGCATCTAATGATATTGGAGATAGAGCAGGAGCTTATAGTCTAGCTTTTAAGGGAATGGAAGATAATAGTAGAGATGTTGATTTATATAAGATTTATCAAGATATGATAAATAGTGATTACCCTAAAAGTAAAGCTGAAATAAATTATAAGCAGATATCTAAAGATATATTAGCTATAGAGAGTAAAATAGAGCATAGATGGCATCTATATAGAGGATTAGAGGGGAGAGTATCTTTTAATCAATATAGATATATGAAAGGTAGCCATAGAGATTATATTGATAATACTCTTGGAGTCTCTATCTTAAATAGTGGTAGAGAGCTTATATGGAGTTTTGAGTTAGAGAACTATTTTACTAAACGAAGACCATCTATAAGTTCAAATGCTAAGATAAAATATAAAAAAGATAGTAGTGAATTTAATATAGAGATTAAACGAAATAGTAGAGCAAAAAGAACAACTAAACTTAGAATGTTAGGTATCCAAGACTCCGTAGAGGTTGGAGTAAAAGAGCATATATCAAATAGAGCATTAGTTGGAGTAAGCTATAGAGATAGTAGATATAAGATAAGAGGTGTAAAAAATAAAGGGCATTTAAAAAAGCTAAAGTTTAATGCAAGTTATATAGTTAAAACAGGTTATCCTGATATAAAAATCAATACCTATCTTTTAATAAGTAGATTTAGAGATGTAAAAGAGAATGCTAAATTAAAAAAACATACAGAGTTTGGTTCAATGATTACTTTAGGAAATAGTGGAAAAAATAGTATTCATAGAGATTTAAGACCTTATGGTAGTTTTGGAGTATCAATTGATAATAAAAATAAAATAGGAAGTAGTCTAAGTTTAGGATTATCAGGAGAGTTAATGGGAGAAGATATACTTAATTTCTCTTTTGACTACTCACAAGGTATTGATTTAATTGCATACCCATATTATGGAATTAATTTAGAGTATAGATTTTAAAATGGTATAATTCCAAAATGAAAATAGGTAGTTTTAATTTAGAAAAAGATGGAGTATATATTATTGCTGAACTCTCTGCAAATCATGGAAAAGATATTAATATTGCAAAAGAGAGCATTAGAGTAGCAAAAGAGATTGGAGCTAATGCTATTAAGCTTCAGACATATAGAGCTGATACTATTACTTTAGATAGTAATAGAGAAGATTTTATAATAAAAGGTGGTACTCTATGGGATAGTAAAAGACTATATGATTTATACAAGGAGGCGTATCTTCCTTGGGAGTGGCATAGAGAGCTTTTTGATTATGCAAAAGAGATAGGCATAGATATATTCTCATCACCTTTTGATAGAAGTGCAGTCGATTTTTTAGAACAGTTTAATCCTATTGCCTATAAGATAGCATCTTTTGAGATAACAGATTATGACCTTATAAGATATAGTGCCTCTAAGGGTAAACCGATAATAATCTCTACAGGTGTAGCCTCAATAGAGGAGATTTATGATGTGGTTAATATATGTAGAGAGGTTGGAAATAACAATATTGTTCTTCTAAAATGTACCTCATCATATCCAGCTCCATTAGAAGATGCAAATTTAAAGATGATACCAGAATTAAAAGAGAGATTTGGAGTAGAGGTTGGATTTTCAGACCATACTATTGGCTCAATTGCTCCAATTGTGGCTACTACTTTAGGTGCTAAGGTTATTGAGAAACACTTTATACTAGATAAATCTATTGGTGGAGCTGATGCAGATTTTTCCATGGATAGAGATGAGTTTGCCAATATGGTAAAAGCTGTAAGAGATACCCAAAAGCTACTAGGTGAAGTTAAATATAATATGGATAAATCAAAAGGAAGAGTTTTTGCTAGAAGTCTATATGTAGCAAAAGATATTAAAAAGGGTGAAGTGTTTACAAGAGAGAATATAAAGAGTGTTCGACCCTATTATGGAATGCACCCTAAATATTTAGATAATATTTTAGGTAAAATAGCTAAAAGGAATTATAAGTTTGGAGAGAGGTTTAGTTTATGAAAAAACTACTACTACTCCTACTCCCACTTATACTATTCGCACAAAAGCCTAAACTTCTACTTCTAAAAGTATATAGAGACCAAAATGTTACTGGTTGGGTTATGAGTGAAAAGCTTGATGGGATAAGGGCATATTGGAATGGTAAAATGCTTTTGACAAGAAATGGAAATATTATTTATGCACCATCTTGGTTTACAGAAAAATTCCCTCCATTTGAGCTTGATGGTGAACTTTGGAGTAAAAGAGGTGAGTTTGACTATATATCCTCTGTTATAAGAAAAAGTGGAACTGTATATCCTGAAGATTGGGATAGAATTACATATAATATCTTTGAAGTTCCAAATGCTAAAGGTGGACTCTTTAAGAGATTATCCAAAGTTAAAGCTTATGAGAGTAGAATTATAAAAATAATTCCTCAATTTAAAGTTAAATCTAAGAAAGATTTAAAGAAATTTTTAAAAGAGGTTGAAAGAAAGGGTGGTGAGGGTGTAGTTGTTCGAGACCCAAATGCACCATATATAACTGGAAGAAGCAATAGAGCATTAAAAGTTAAGAGTTTTCTGGATAGTGAGTGTAGAGTTATAGGACATAATAGAGGACATGGAAAATTCTCTAAGGTTTTAGGTTCAATTACTTGTAAATTAGATAATAATATAACTTTTAAAATAGGTAGTGGATTTAGCCTAAAAGAGAGGAAAAATCCACCACCTATTGGCTCTATTGTTACATTTAAATATAAAGAGTTTACAAAATATGGGAAACCGAGATTTCCTGTTTTTTTAAGGGTTAGATGAAAAAAGATTTACTATATGTTATTGATATAAGATTTAAACAGAGAGATATTAATCTATTAGATTATATACAAGAGAGTGGCAAGATTTTATCACTAACTCCATACTCTAGCTACCTATTAGATTTAAATGGATTAGACTATGCTACATATCATGATATTATCTCTATAGATGATTTTAAAAAGTTAGTTTTAGAGAAGTATATTATATTAGAGGAGTTTTTTAAAAAAAATATAGACTACTCATTTCTATTTAGAGATTTTGCAAAGGTTAAAACATTCGAGATATATATAGAAAATCTATTTAAATTTTTTAACAGATATAAGATAGTATATATTACAGATGCCATAGAGTCTAATAGTTTTAAGATAGGTAATAATAGTTATAGTTATATATACTCTTATAAATCTATAGATAAAGTTATAAAAATAGATAGTAGAGATAATATTTTTTATAGAAAATATAAGCTCTATAAACTTTTTTATACATTAAAGAGAAAAGATATATTTATTAAAGTATATAATAGATTAAATAAAAATCATATTGAGTTAAACTATGATAATATAAATTATAAAGAGATATATAAAAAAATTAATATTCGCCCATTTACATTTCTATCTACAAGTAGAGACTATTTAGATATTTTAGAATATAGAGAGAAATCTATCCAAAGAGTTTTTATGCAACATGGGAGTTATATACAAGAGAATATATTTTTAAAATATAATGAGATATATCCAGCCACTATAAATTTTGTATTTAATGATTTTACAAAGAGGCTATTTGAGAATAGAGGTGCTAAGAGAGTATATAGTGTAGGGAGTATTAATTTTAATAGAGCAATTAAAGAGAGAAAAAAAGAGTATGATTTTTTATATATACTCTACTGCACATCTTATGGATATAGTGGGCTTCAGATATTCTCTGAATTAAATAGTCTATCTATTGATGGAGATAATATATATAGACGACATAAGGGAGTAATAGAGCTTTTTGGAAAAGAGTTAAAAGATAAAAAGTTAGTAATAAAAGCTCAATATGGAGTAGTAGAGAGTATGATGTATGCTCCATTAATAGAGTTAAGTAGAGAGTATAAAAATATAGAGATAGAGTTTTTCAGACCTATTAATAGTCTAATTGAGAGTTCAAGATATATAATTAGTGACTATATATCTTCAGAGTTTGTTAATAGAGATTTACACTATAAGAGAGATATTTTAATATTTAATGATGAGAAGATAGTTATAGATAAGAGTATTTTAAATGATATGAGTAAACTCTTTATATTAGTAAATAGTATTAGAGATTTAAAAGATAAAATAGAAGATATTGAAAATATCTCTAAAAATAGAGTAAGAGATAGAAAACTTATAGAGTATTACTCCTCTAAAGATTGTAATAGTAAAAAGATAGTAGAAGATATATTAAAAAGAGAGTTTAAGATAGAGGATATTTAATGTGTGGATTTGTGGGATATTTTGGAAATGAAGATTTTAATTTAGAAGAGGC
>JALWDJ010000025.1 GCA_027014605.1 Campylobacteraceae bacterium | reverse complement strand
GATAACAGAAGAAGAGGCAGAAGCAATGGGTGCAAAACTTATTGTTGCCGATTTTGGAGCTGAGAGTTGTGGAGATGCAGTTAGATTATATTGGGCAGTTGACCCTAAAACAGATATTATCTTAGACGCTAAATTTAAGAGTTTTGGTTGTGGAACTGCTATTGCAAGTAGTGATACTATGGCAGAGCTTTGTAAAGGTAAGAGAGTTGATGAGGCTGTAAAGATTACAAATATAGATGTTGAACATGCAATGCGAGATAATCCAGATACTCCAGCAGTTCCACCACAAAAGATGCACTGCTCACCATATTTCATGCCTGTACTTACACCAAAAGGTAAAGTTCCTATTGGAGAGATAAGAGAGGGTGATGAGGTTGCTGTTTATACTAAAAAAGGTTTAGAAAATACAAAAGTAAAAAGAGTTATATCATATAAAGTTCCAAAAGATTATTTAGTAAGAGTATATTTAAAAACTAAATCAGATGGAAGACCTGGATTTTTTATATTTACAAAAGACCATAAACTTTTAGATAATGGTGGAAATTGGGTAGAGGTTCAAGACTTAAAGAATGGAGATATAGTATCTCATATACATGAAAGCGAGATTAGAAGCTATTCTCAAACCTACAATAATAGAATGTTTAATCCAGAGACTGCAAAAAAAACAGCTGAGAAGTTAAAAGAGAGTAGACATTTTAAATCTAAAAAGTTTGCAGAGCAGTATGCTAAACTTAATAAACCTAGAGGTACAACTAAAGGTGGTAAAAATAGTCTTGAAGAGAAATATGAGAACTATTTTAATGAGTTAAATCTTCCTATTAGATTTGTTGGAGATGGAACTTTTTGGAGATTTAATAAAGATAAGACAAAATCTATGAACCCTGATTTTATCTTTACAGAAGATAATAAAGTGATAGAGTTAACTACAAGTAAATTACCATTTAGAGATTTTGATAAATATAAACAGGAGAGAGTTGAAGAGTTTAAAAATATTGGATTTGACTGTTTTGTAATTGATGATTTAAATTTCAATGAGAACAGATTTTTAAATTGGGCTCATAATGGATATACTGTATCTGCATATAGAGATATGGACGGAGTTCACGAATTGACTACAAGAGATTGGGGAACTATTGAGAGAAATGGATATAAGATAGAGATTGATGAGAATGATATGGCTACAGTCTATACTCTTGAAGTAGAGCATGATGAACATAACTATATTCAAAATGGAGTAATCTCTAAAAACTGTTCTGTTATGGCTTATGATGTAATTAAAAAGGCTGCTGCTCAATATAAGGGTGTTGATATGGAGAGCTTTGAAAAAGAGGTTATTGTCTGTGAGTGTGCTAGAGTCTCTCTATCTACACTTAGAGAGGTA
>JALWDJ010000024.1 GCA_027014605.1 Campylobacteraceae bacterium | reverse complement strand
AAGAGTTTGTAGGTATGCACATCTTTAAAGCAAATGAGCCTATCTTAGAGCTTTTGAGCGAAAATCTTTTAAAAGTTACTAAATTCACCCACTCATATCCACACTGTTGGAGAACAAAAAAACCTCTCATATATAGAGCTACAAATCAGTGGTTTATATCTATTGATGATAAGTTAAAAGGTGAAGATAAGAGTCTAAGAGAGTTATCTTTAGATGCTTTAGAGGGCGTAACATTCTATCCGACTACTTCAAAAAATAGACTAAAACCTATGATAGAGGGGAGACCTGATTGGTGTATATCAAGACAGAGAAGTTGGGGAGTTCCTATTGCATTTTTTAGAAAAAAATCTACTAAAGAGATAATTTTAGATAGAGATGTTTTAGATAATATCGCTTCAATATTTGAAAATAGGGGTGCTGATGCTTGGTATGATATGAGCATTGAGGAGTTACTACCAGAAAACTCAAAATATAATCCAGATGATTTGGAGAAGATTAATGATATTTTAGATGTATGGTTTGATAGTGGTTCAACTTGGAATGCCGTATTAAAAAGTGGAAACTATGATGCTGGAGAGTATCCATCTTCTCTATATTTAGAGGGGAGTGACCAACATAGAGGTTGGTTTCAATCTTCACTACTATTAAGCTCTGCTATTAATAGGGTATCACCATATAAAAACCTTATTACACATGGATTTACTGTTGATGAGAAGGGTGAAAAGATGAGTAAATCTAAAGGTAATGTAATAGCACCCGACAAGGTAATAAAACAGTATGGCTCTGAGATATTAAGACTCTGGGTAGCACTAAGTGATTATCAAAATGACCTTAAAATATCTAATAATATACTAAAACAAACGGCAGAACAGTATAGAAAGATTAGAAATACTCTTAGATTTCTAATGGCAAATATAGATGGATTGGAGAGTTTAGTTGAACTTAACGAGTATGGAGAGCTTGATAGATGGATTTTAACTAAAGCTAGAGAGGTATTTGGTGCAGTTAAAAGTAGTTTTGATGAGTATGACTTTTTAAGAGGATTTTCAATCTTAAATAATTTTATTATAAATGAGTTAAGTGGTATCTATATGGATATTACAAAAGATAGACTCTATTGTGATGCAAAAGATAGCCAAACAAGAAGAGCTACACAGTCGGCTATGCTACTAATTACTAAATCTATGTTGGGATTAATCGCCCCTACTCTAACATATACAGTTGATGAGGTATTAGATTATGCTCCTACTATCTTAAAAGGTAATATGGAGAGCGTATTTGATTTAGTATATGAGGAGATACCTATAGTTGAGGCTAGTTTTGATGATAAATTTCTTCTACAAGCTAGAGATAGTTTCTCTGAAATAGTTGATAGACTTAAAAAAGATAA
>JALWDJ010000023.1 GCA_027014605.1 Campylobacteraceae bacterium | reverse complement strand
GATTTTACATCCAATCTCTTCACACTCTCTAACTCTATCTTCTAAAAAGTGTAATCTCTTTTTTGTTTCATATACAGCACAATCTATATTAACAGAATTTGTTTCAGGATATGCACACTTATGGTCTCTATCACTTACCCATCTCTGTTCACTCTTAATTAAAACTCTCTTCCCTTTTTTAGAAAGTTTACTTTTTAATCTCTTATAAACTTCAGTGAGCTTTTTATCTAGTGAATAATAAATCTTTTGAGCTACATATATAGAGTCAAAAGTTCTATCATATTTATCTCTTGCTACTGCAAATTGAACTACAAAACCTATAATTAATGAGATTATTAATACTTTTTTCATTATTTTGTCCCCTTATTTTTTTGAATTTTATCTAAAAAAACTAATATTAAATAACTCATAAAAGAGTAAATAATTAATTTAATTTTCTTTTAAAAATCCATCTATTCTAGCTGTAGCAAGATTAACTCTATCTATAGTAACCTCTATCTTATCAAATAGTATTAGATTATCCCCTTTTATATTTACAATTACTCCATCAATATCACAATCTAATATAGCCTTTGCACTCTCTCCAACCTCTATAATATGAGCATTAAAACTCTCTCCTATATGTCTATCTGCCCATCTAGCCAATTTTCTATCTCTAAAGTTCCACTCTGCTTTTGTTGCATCTCTCTCAAGTTCAGATACCATAGCACATAGTGGCTCTATATTTCTTAGTAGATAATCACTTTCCTTTTTATTATCTTTTAGTTTAGCTTTTATTAATCTATGTAGAATAAGGTCAGAGTATCTTCTAATTGGTGAAGTAAAGTGGCTATAGTGGCTAAATCCTAAACCAAAATGTCCCAAATTTTCTGGTGAATAGGTTGCCTGTTTTAGAGATTTAATTATCATCTCATCAACTTCACTCTCCAATTCTATCTCTTTAGCCTTTTGCTGTATAGCTCTAATTAGAGATGGACTATCATTATATTCATTAACAGTTATGCCAATAGTGGCTAATTGGGTTAATAACTCTTCTAGTTTGTTTAGTTGTGGAGGTAGATGAACTCTAAAAATTCCATAATCAAATAGTTTTGCACTAGCTTGGTTTGCTAATAGCATACACTCTTCAATAAGTGAGTGAGAGGGAGTTGAAGACTCCAATCTTGTATCTACTAAGTTATGTTCACTATCAATAGTAAGTTTTACCTCATCACTTCTAAAATCAAATCCATCTTTTAATCTCTTCTTTCTCAATTTTATTGTTACTCTATATAGTGGAAGTAGATATTTTAATATCCTCTTATCAACTCCTCTTTTAATATTAACTCCCCCACTTTCAATAATAGAGTCAACCTCATTATAATTAAATCTTCTCTTAGAGTGAATAATAGCTTCAAAAAACTCTTCACTAATAGGCTCTAAACTCTCTCTATCTAATTTTATCTTAGATACAAAAGCCAATCTATCCTGATGAGGTTTTAGAGAGCAGATATTTTCACTCAACTCTTTAGGTAACATTGGAAAAGATTTATGGGGAAAATAGGTTGTAAAGCCTCTCTTTTTTGCCTCTTTGTCTATAGGGCTAAAGTAGTCAATATAGTAGCTTACATCTGCTATTGCTACATATAGAGTAAAACTATCTATATCAAAATATATTGCATCATCAAAATCTTTTGCAGTTACTGGGTCAATAGTGCAGAAGTCTAAATCTCTTAAGTCTATTCTATCTCTATATTTAGAGCTATCTACATCTAAATCTATTCTTTCTGCCTGTTCTATTGATTCCTGCTCAAACTCATCTCTTCTATTAAATAGAGCTAAAGATATCTTCTCATCTACTCTAGCATCTCTTAAATGACCAAAAATCTCCAAAATCTCATTTGTTAGAGAGTCTATCTTTAAAACAGTTCCAATCTTTAGAGCTTTTATATCAAAATCTCTCATATAAGCTATAGTTGGAAGATTAGTTTTAATATTTAAAATCTCAAATGCTCCATTCTCATTAATGTTTGTATATACAATATCAAATATTCTCGCTCTTTTAATAATTAGAATAACTTTAGCAGAAGCTCTACCTCTTCTTGCAATAACTCTCTTAACTACTACAATATCACCACCATTGGCATCTTGCATATCATTTGGTTCAATTAGTAAATCTTTAGCAGATGGACTCATAGCCTCTACAAACCCCTTACCCTGCTTATTAATATATAGCTCTCCTACTCTATATAGAGATTTTAATCTCCATAGATTATCAACTTTTTCAATAGCTCCAATACTCTTTAAATCTCGAAAAGAGGCTCTATTTTCATCTTCTAAATCCTCCTCTAAGAAGCCATTTTTTAACTGTATTATAAATGGATTCAACTCTTTATCACCTCTCTATCTAACTCACCAGATTTTAATCTTTTTATATACTCTTTTAGATACTCTTTAACATCACCAGATAAGATTACAAGTCCAAATATATTTGGAATTGCTAAAGCTAAAAATAGAATTGAGCTAAAGTCAACCATAAGAGCTGTATTTGCAATAGTAGCAATTACAATAAAGAGTAAAAATATAATTTTAAAGATAATAGATGATTTAATCCCAAATAGATATACCCATGCTCTCTCTCCATAGTATGACCAAGATATCATAGTAGAAAATGCAAACATAAAAATAGCAAATCCTAAAATATGTGGAAACCAACTTACAACAGAGCCAAATCCAGCAGAGGTAATAACTGCTCCCTGTTTTGCAGAGATTGCCATATCAAGTTCAGCTGTTCCACCTGTATATACACCTGTAATAATAACTACTAAAGCTGTCATTGTACATACAATAATAGTATCTACAAATGGCTCATATAGTGAAACTAACCCTTGTCGAATTGGATATTTTACCTTAGCAGGGGCGTGTGCAATGGCTGCCGAGCCAAGCCCTGCCTCATTTGAAAATACTGCCCTTTGAAACCCTTGAACCATTGCTCCAAATATTCCACCTGCTATTGCTGTTGGGTGGAATGCCTCTTTAAATATTAATATAAATGCATCATCAATTTTAGAAAAGTTAACTGCTAAAACCCAAAATACCATTAAAATATAGAAGATTACCATAAATGGTACTATAAACTCAGCAACATGTGCAATTCTCTTAATTCCTCCAATAATTACAAGTCCTGTAACAAAAGCTAAAATAATTCCAAAGGCATAAGGATAGTTTTGAAAAAATGGAATTTCTGACTGCATAATACCAAGAGATTGAGATACTTGAAAGGTATTTCCTGCTCCAATAGAGCCTAATACTAGAAATATTGCATATATATATGCCAAATATTTTCCTAAAGTACCTAAACCTTTAGTAGCTAACCCTTTTGGTAGATACTCCATAGCTCCACCCATAATTGTACCATCTGGTAAAAACTCTCTATATTTTATAGATAGTGTTACTTCTGTAAATTTTAAAGTCATACCTAAAAATCCTGCCATTATCATCCAAAAAGCAGCACCTGCACCACCTAATGAGATGGCAATAGATACAGCAGCAATATTTCCAATCCCAACAGTAGCAGATAGTGCTGTTGTAAGTGACTCAAATGGAGTAATTAGTCCCTTATCATCTTTAGTATGGTATCTGCCTCTAACTATGGCCAAAGAGTGGGGTAACATCTTCAGATTTACAAATCCCATCTTAAAAGTTAAATATATCCCTCCTGCAATAAGCCAAGCTACAACAAAAGGAAAACTTGTTCCATCTATTTTTCCAAAAAATATATCAAAAAATAGAATATCATTAAAGAAACTATTAATATGAGTAAATATTTCGTTCATTTTATCTCCTTTTTTAAATTAACTCATATTGTATTTAAAATCATTTAAAATTTGCTATAATCTCATAAAAAATAATAAAAAAGGAACTATAATGGCAAAAGTATTATTACCATTGGCTGAAGGTTTTGAAGAGGTTGAAGCTGTATCACTTATTGATGTAATGAGAAGAGGTGGTATTGAAGTTGTTGTTGCATATCTTGATGATGAGATTAAGGGTGATTTAGTTTTAGGTGCAAATGGTATAACTATTAAGGCAGATGTACCATTAAAGAGTGTTATAGCAGAAGATTTTGATATGATAGTACTCCCTGGTGGTTGGGGTGGAACTTACGCTCTAGCAGAGAATGAGAGAGTTCAAAATCTACTAAGAGAGTTTAAATCAAAAGATAAAGTTGTAGGTGCAATATGTGCAGCTCCATTTGCTCTAAATAGTGCAGGTGTATTAGGAGATAACTATACATGTTATCCTAGTGTAGAGAATGAGATTAAAAAAGATGGTTATAGAAGTGATATGATGGTTGTAACCGATGGAAATGTTATGACTTCAAGAGGACCTGGAACTGCTCTATGTTTTGGTTTAGAGATTGTAAAACGACTTGTTGGTGTTGAGAGTTATGAGTCTGTAAAAGGTGGAATGTTATTAGATTTCTGTAAATAATAGGAGAGTAGAAACTCTACTCTCTTTAACTATTTTTCTACAACTCTATGTCCTACAAATTTAGAGTAATTATCTAAAATTAGACCACCTCGTCTAAATCCTAAACCACAACCCTCATAAGCAAAAAATACTCCTGCTTGGTAGCTCTCTCCTTTACTATCTTTTGGTAGCTCTATATACTCTTGAAATATTGATTGGAACTCTTCATACTCTCCACCTCTCTGCTCTATAATTTTTTTATCTTTATCAAAAATTATAGTATTAGCACCTTCTCTTCCAAATATTTTCTTCTCAACTTGTGCCTTTCCATTAAGTGGTTTAATATCTGTCTCTAAGAGTAATGGGTGATTAGGGTATAAATCCCAAAGTATTTTCATAAATGCTTTAGATTGGAACATTAGAGTATATGCTGGATTTAAGAAGATTGCTTTTTGATTTTGCATAATCTGAGTTATAAGTTGAGCAAGTTCAGGTTCTTCTATACCAATATCTTCCCATGGATATAGTTTAAACCAATACTCATAATTTACATCTTTATAAAATACTCCCTCTCTTGGGTCAAACTCTACATCTTCCATATATGCAAACTCTGTTTTAAAACCTGCATCTTCTGCTATGGTTTTAAGAAGTTTAACAGTACTTTCCTCTTCTTCATTATCTTTTACTGATGAAAAAAGTATTTTCCAACCCTCATAATATTTATCAAAATCATTAATATTACCATCTAGTATAACGAGTCTTTTAAAATTATCTCTTATAGCCTCATATACATTATTAAATTGATGTGTATCATCCATATTGTTGAGTTTTAAAATAGCCCACTGTAAGATAGCTGTCTCAAATAGAGCAGTTGGTGTATCTGCATTAAACTCAAGTAATTTAATAGGTTTTCCATCTACTCCACCTGCTAAATCAAATCTTCCATAGAGATGCCAATTTACATCATTCTCCCAACTCATCTTAACAGCATCAATAAGATTAAATGGAATACCTAACTCATGAAATAGCTCATTTTCTACTACATACTCTCCAGCCTCTACAAACATCTCATAGAGTTCATTTACAGCATCATAATAGTTATCTGCTTCTTGAGGAGTTATATCTACAATCTCAGAAGCTACATAAGGTGTATTATCTGGGTCTGTATGCCAATAGAAACCTATACTATCTAAAAACTTATTATCTGGAATTTTTATAGGTGTTAATTTTATCATCTATTAACCACCAAAACCTAAACGACTACTTGAGCGAGTTCTACTTCCAAAACCTGAACGACGAGTAGTAGATGATGAGGTAGTTGTAGCTCTTCTTGAACTTGAAGATGAGAAACTACTTCTAGCTCTACTAAAGTTACTCTGTGAGCGAGAATATACACTAGGTGAGCTATAACTTGCTCTTCTATTCTGTTGATAGTTCTGATTATTAGATAACTTGTTCATAAGAGCTGCACCAATAGCACCAGCAGCCATACTTGCCATAAGTGTTCCTGCAAGTCCTAGACCTCCACTATCTTTTACCTCTTCAGGCTTTTTTGTTAAAGCAGATGTTCCAGCCTCTACTCTCTTCTCTTCCTCTTTTACAAGTTTATCTATCTCTGCTTGAGATAAAATTCTCTCTGTTCCATTAGCATCTCTTAATATAACTCTAGTATTAACACTTGGAACTTCATCAATAATTTTATATGTTGATTTATTTGTATCTTTATTGATAATCTCTTGAATAGTTACAGTAGCACCTTTTTTTTGAATTGTTGTTTGACTACTCTGCTCTGGTTGACTACTATTTTGAGAGTTATCTCCACACCCTTGCATTGTAGTCAATATTAAAGCACCCATACTACCAATAAGTGTAGCGTTTGAAATCTTTTTTATATGTCTATTCATTACTGTCCTTTTAAAAATTCTATCTTTCTAAGATTATATCTTAGAAAAATAGATGAAAAGTTAACTATATAGCTTCTGTTGCTATTTTTGCTACTCTTAGAGCAAATGCTGACTTATCTTTAGGTTCTAATCCTTCTGATAATTTTGCACTATCAAATAATATCCATACCATATCTTCAAATTTGTCTTTATCTTCTAATTTATTTAATTTTTTTATCATCTCATGATCTGGATTTATCTCTAAAATTAGAGGTATCTCTGGAACTTTTTGACCCATTTGAGCAAACATATGTGCCATTCCTGCCATTGGGTCACTGCTATCTTTTACAACACAAGATGGACTAGTTGTAAGCCTTGTAGTTGTTTTAACTTCTTTTACCTCATCTCCTAAAACTTTTTTAATCTTTTCTGTTAACTCTTTATACTCTTTACTAATCTCTTCTTTCTCTTTTTCAGTTTTACTATCTGGAGCATCAATAGTTGTAATATCTTTAAATGTCCACCCTTTAAATGTACCAATGGACGGAGTTACAATCTCATCTATCTCTTTATCATCTAAAATAAGAACTTCTATATTTGCTTTTTTATATGCTTCTAGTAGAGGTGAATTTTTAAGAACCCTCTCATCTTCTCCTATAATATAGTATATCTCTTTCTTCTCTGAGTCTCCACGAGATATATATTCATCAAGTCCAACCATACCGTCTTGCATAGATGATTTATATCTAACTATCTCTAAAAGTCTCTCTTTATTTGCATAATCTTGAAAAATACCCTCTTTAATAACCTTATTATACTCTTCTGTAAAGATTTTAAAATCTTCATCTTTTAGCTTTTTAATAGCTTGAAGGATTTTCTTTGTTGAGTGCTGTTTAATATTTGCTAAAATTCTATTCTCTTGGAGAATTTCACGACTAATATTTAATGGCAAATCTTCACTATCAATAATACCTCTAACAAATCTTAGATATGTAGGTAGTAATTCTTTATCATCATCTGTAATAAATACTCTCTTTACATATAGTTTTACACCACTTTGATAATCTGCTCTATATAAATCCATTGGAGCTTTTTTAGGAATATAAAATAGTGTTGTAAACTCATTTGCACCTTCTACCTTATTATGAAGATATGTTAAAGGCTCTTCATCTCCATGAGATAGGGATTTATAAAACTCTATATAATCTTCTCTTTTTAAAGAAGACTTAGGAAGAGTCCAGAGTGCTGTTGCCACATTTACCTGTTCACTCTTTTTAATTTTTTTAGTCTCTTTATTGTCTCCTTCTCCTGTTGTCTCCTCTTCTGTATAGTTTAGGATAATAGGATATGGGATATGATTGGAGTATTTTTTTATAATCTCTTCAACTCTCCATTTACTTAAAAACTCTTTTTCATCATCTTTAAGTTTTATATATACTACTGTTCCATGTGCCTCTTTAGTTACAGGTTTAATCTCAAATTCACCTGTTCCATCTGTACTAAACATATATGCTTGTTCTTCACCAGCTTTTTTAGTAATTACATCTACATGGGAAGCCACCATAAATACGGAGTAGAAACCTACCCCAAACTGTCCAATAAGATTACTATCCTTTTTTGCATCACCTGTTAAATTTTCTATAAATGATTTAGTTCCAGATTTAGCAATAGTTCCTAGATGATTGATTAAATCATCTTCATTCATTCCTATTCCATTATCGCCAATAGTTAAAGAGTTATCTTCTTCATCTAAATTTATATTTATTTTGCCTGTCCACTCTTCATCTTTAAACTTATCATCTGTTAATTTAATATAGTTAAATTTATCAATAGCATCACTAGCATTAGATACTAACTCTCTTATGAATATCTCTTTATTTGAATATAGTGAGTGTGTCATTAATTTTAAGAGTTGACCTATCTCTGTTTGAAATTGATGTTTTGACATTTTATATAATCCTTATATATAATTTTTTTGATATTGTAGTATATTTTTTATAATTTTTCAAGTACTTTTAGTCATTTTTTTCATTAATCTTTAGTCAATATGACTAAGAGTAAAAATTCATATTTTTCTGAAAAGTTAAAATTAAATTCACATTTTATTCTTTTTCCAAAGCTTAAAATGATATACTTGCAACTATATTTTAACATGGGAGTTAATATGATATTAAATAATGTTATAAAGAGATTTTTAAAAGTCTCTATAGTATTATTAATGGGCGTAACAACATTTCTAGGTGCTAAAGATGCAAACATTTTAGCTTATGTAGATAGAGGTATAAGATATTATCCACACTATGTAGCTAAAGGATTAGTTAAATATGGAAAAGCTAGTTGGTATGGTAAGCAGTTTCATAGAAGATTGACAGCATCTGGTGAACGCTATAATATGTATAGTATGACAGCAGCACATAGAACCTATGCTCTAAATACAAGACTAAAAGTTACAAACTTAAGAAATAATAAGTCTGTTATTGTTAGGGTAAATGATAGAGGTCCATTTTATAGAACGAGAGATATTGACTTATCATATGGTGCAGCTAAAAAAATAGGTTTAACAAAAAAGGGTGTAGATAGAGTTAAGATAAAAGTTATATCTTCTCCAAAAAGAAAGGGAACATATAAAGCTAGAAGATATAAGAGAGTAGCCAATGCTAAAAGAAGGTTTAAAATAAAAAAAGTGCAATTAGCATCTTTTTTTGATAAAAAATCTGCTAGACTTTTTAAAAAGAGACATAAGTTAAGAAATGTAAAAATCATTCCAACTTATATTAAATCAAAAGGAAAAACAGCTTATAGAGTTATTGTAAAATGTTCTCCTTGGGAAGCACAAAAATATCTTAAATCTAAAAAATTTAGTGGAGCTTATCTACTATCTTAAGTTATAAAATTGGAAGAGTTATCTTCCATTTTTATGAGGTTTATTTAGTGAACCTCACTCTCCTAAATCATAGATTATGGAAGAGGATTACGAATTATATTTTGTTCAATTTTTCACTAATAACTTAATCTATCCATATCAATTTTATTTCCACTGTAGTAGATATATTTTCCTGAGATAAAAGAGTATCCATCAACTTTACTAAATTTATATACTTTATATTTAGTAAAATCACTATTCGTTACTATTAGATAACCCTGTTTATCTAATGCATATACTCTGTTTTTATATATTGTAGCTACAGAAAAGTGTGCAAATTTAAACTTTTTTTCATCTTGAACCACTAAAGAGTCATTAAGTCTTGCAATTGTCCCATCTTTAGTAAATACAAATATGTTATCCTTATCTAGTGCAACTTCAGAAATCTCTCTTTTAAATTCTCTTTTTCCTCTGTTACTAATAGCCACTAACTTATGAGGAGTAGCTACAATTAAAATATTTTTTAATCGTTTTATAAAGATAATATTATTAAGAGACTTCTCACCACTAATAAATATCTCTTTTACTAATCTGTTACTACTTAAATCTAATATATCCACCTTACCATTTAGTAATGGAACAACTGCTAATTTATCTACTCTAATAGGGTTAGCAACTCTTGTATCTATACTATATGTTTTTTCACCTTTACTATTAAAGGCTATGGATTTTGTAGATAGATTATATATCCCAAAACTATTATCTTTAAGTAGATATATTAATTTGTTATCCATAACTGTTCCTGCAATTAAAGCTTTAGGAAATTTTATATTTTGACTACTGTTATCTTTTAAGATTTTACAATCTCCCTCTCTATTAGCTATAATAATTATATTCTCTTTAGTTCTATTTATAAAAAAATAGTCTTTGGGAATATTTAATTTTAATCTTCTATTTTTAGTTAAAATATCTCTATTCTCTAAAGTTGCACCATCTCTACTAAAATTTATTATCTCATATGTTGAACTTATAGCTTTTGGAATACTTTCTACACTTGTAGGTTTATAGTACTGTTTAGAGCTACAACCACTAAAAAGAGTAACTAATATTGAGGTTAAAAGTAAAAACTTATTTTGCATTATTTACCTTTTATAGTATAGTGTTTTATTATTTTTGATATATTATATAGAGGTGACTTCTCATCAATAAGAGCTAACTGATTTCTAGCCTCAATCATCTTTCCTCGTTTTATAAGTAGATTAGTATTATTTACAATTGCCATATCATTATATAACTTAGAAGAGACATCTATCTGCTTTATAACAGCTAAATGGTAGTTACTAATATCAGATATTATATTGTTTTTACTCTTTTTTAGATTATCTAACTCTTTTAAATTTCTGTTTTTAACAGCTTGATTATAACTATATAGTTCAAATAATATGGGATTTTTCTCTTTTAAACTATTTAATGCTTCACTATTTTTACTATCTTTAAGAAGTGTTAAATATGCTTCATTTGCACTATTTAATCTATTCTGTTTTATATATTTACTAATTTGATTTATACTAAAAGCTAAGAGTATTAGTGCTATAATAGAAAATATTTTAATTTTATGTTTTTTATAGAATTTTTCTAATTTAAATGCAGAGATAAGCATCTGCTCATCAGCTGTAAACTCCTCTTTTACATCTTTAATTTTAATACTCAATTTATACTCCTATTTTGCTTTTTCTAAATATTTACCCTCAACTGTATCTACTCTAATTTTATCACCCTCTAATATAAAAAATGGAACTTGTACAACAGCACCACTATCAAGTTTTGCTGGTTTTTTACCACCTTGTGAGTCACCTTTAAAGTTAGGAGGAGTCTCTATTACTGTATATATAGCTGTTTGTGGGATTTCAACAGATATTGCTTTACCATTATGAAATAGAATTTCAGTCTCCATCCCATCAACCATAAAATCAAATGTATCTTTTCCTACCTGCTCTTTCATTAAACCAATCTGCTCATAAGTAGTAGTATCCATAAATTGGAGTAAATCACCATCATCATATAGATACTGCATAGTTTTATGCTCTAAATCTGGTGTTTGAAACTTATCACCTGCATGAACTGTTTTCTCTATAACTTTTCCTGTTGATAAATTTTTAATTTTACATCTAACAAAAGCTGCACCTTTTCCAGGTTTTACATGTTGAAACTCTATTACTCTATATGGATTTCCATCTAACTCTAATCTAACGCCTTTTTTTATGTCACCCATTGAAATTGTTGCCATATATACAACTCCTAAAAATTTTAAGAAATTATATCATATTGATATATTGTTTATCTTTATTTGATATACTTATAAAAATTTAAAATAAGGATATTAAATGAGAAAGATATTAAAACTATTTATACTAATAGGGTTCTTAAGTTCAATAATATATGCAAATGGAATAAATAAATCTATTGTTAAGATATATACTGTATCTAAAATTCCAAACTATTTAGAACCATGGAATAGTACAATTCGTCGTTCAACTGGTTCTGGTAGTATAATTTCAGGAAATAGAATACTTACAAATGCACATGTTGTAGCAAATAGAACTTTTATAGAGGTGAAAAAGTATGGAGATACAAAACGCTATCAAGCAAAAGTTCTATTTGTATCTCATGATGTTGATTTAGCTCTTTTAGAGGTAAAAGATAAAGAGTTTTTCAAAGGTACAAAACCTCTTGAGTTTGGAAATTTACCAAATATTCAAGATAAAGTAACTGTATATGGTTATCCTATGGGTGGTAATACAATTAGTGTTAGTACAGGAATTGTTTCAAGAATTGAACATAATGTATATGTCCATAGTGCTAAAAGTTTTCTATCAATTCAGATTGATGCCCCAATTAATCCTGGAAATAGTGGAGGACCTGCAATATCTAATGGTAAATTAGTTGGAGTTGTTATGCAACAGATACCTCGTTCTCAAAATATTGGATACATGGTTCCAATTCCTATTGTAAGACACTTTTTAAAAGATGTAGAAGATGGTAGATACGATGGCTTTCCTCAACTTGGAGTATATACTGAGATGTTAGAAAATCCTACACAAAAAGAGTATTTTAAATTAGGAAAAGATGAGGGTGGAATATTGGTTGTAAAAATATTATACAACTCCCCATTTAAAGATATATTAAAAAAATATGATATTATTACTGCAATTGATGGACATAAAATAGAGAGTGATGGAACAGTAGAATTTAGAGAAAATCAATATACAAAATTTAAATACTATATAGATGTACATCAATATGGAGATGATATTACACTTACAGTATATAGAGATGGAAAAAAATTAGATTTAAAAGTTAAATTTCCTAAAAAATCACAATATCAGAATTTTAGTTTTACAAAATTTGAGTATGATAAGATGCCAACCTATTTTATGATTGGTGGATATGTATTTGTACCATTAACAGAAAATCTTTTAAGAAAATCAAGAAGACCAAATTTACCTCTTAGATATGGAGCAACTAAATTTCCTACAAAAAATAAGCAAGAGATTGTTTTACTTTTAAAAGTTTTAGCTTCTAGTTTAAGTAGAGGTGATTATAGCATAGGATTTTGGAAGATAGATAAGGTTAATGGGAAATTATTTAAAGATTTTAAAACTTTTTATAAAATTATAGAGAGTAGCAGAGATAAGTATATAGTCTTAGAGGATGATGATGGCTCTAAAATTATTATAGATAAAGAGAAAGCTCTAAATATAGATAAAGAGTTACTTCAAAGATATAGTATTAAATCTACTAAATCTGATGATTTAAAATGATAATTTAATGGTTAAAAATATTAAATTTAATATTTTTAATCTATTATTACTCTATTTCGACCACTCTCTTTAGCTTTGTATAGAGCATTATCTACTCTATGAAATATATCAATCTCTGTATCATTTATTTTAAAATCTGTAACTCCAAAACTACAAGTTACCTTTTTTACTGTATCAAAATTATATTTATTAATTTCTTTTCTTATAAAAGTTGCTATTTTATAGGCTTCTGCTTTTGTTCTAAATTGAATTAATATAACAAACTCCTCTCCTCCCCATCTACTAAAAATAGTATTTTTTCTAATATTCATATCTTTTATAATAGATTTTACAAGAGATGTAAGTTCAATTAATACTCTATCTCCAATATTATGACCATATGTATCATTTATCATCTTAAAGTGGTCTATATCAAATATTATAATAGAAAATCTCTCGTTATATTTCAATGCTCTATTAATATAGTATGGTAACATTTCATTAAATTTGACTCTACTATATACATTTGTTAAAGCATCATAATCAGCTAATCTTCTAATCATATCTTTATCTTTTTCTAATCTTGTAATATCAGTAAACCAGATTAGGTATTTATTTTTTTTTATTTTTCCTATTTGTAGATAGAAATAGTACTCTATATTATCATTTGGAGCTTTTAATTTTACCTTCTCTCTACTATTTTTACTTTTATATATATGCTCTAACCATCTCTTTCCATTAGAGTGTTTATTAATACACTCTTCATCCTCAAGAAAAAAGTTAGCAAGATTATAATATTTTTTATTGAACTCCTCTACATTTTTACAATTAAAAAAAATTAATCCTTTTTTATTTATATATGTTATTTTATCTATTGATGAGATAAATATTATATTGGGTTGAACATCTAAAATATTATTAATACTATTACTATCTTTTTTTAATAAAATATATAGTAATAGTAAAAAAAGAGATATAGATATAAAGATAAGTGTGGATATTAAGAGTTCATTATCTCCCATTTTCTATTTATGAAAGCTCTTTTATCATTTTTTTTGCTTCATCTATTGACGGGTCAATCTCATAAGCTTTTTTATAATTTTCTAAAGCTTCATTTTTTCTACCCATATGGTATAGAGTATTAGCATAATTAAAATAGTGTGGTGCATATAGAGGGTCTAACTCAATAGCTTTTTTGTGATACTCTATAGATAGTTTGTCATCTCCTAATTTGTGATATATATTTGCTAAGGAGACCAATGCAATATCTTCTTTGGGATTTAACTCTAAAATATGTTGATATATCTCTTTTGCCTCATTTAATCTATTTAAATTAATAAGGATATATCCCTGCTTTAGTAGTAGTTCAATGTTATCCCTATCTAAAATTAATGCACTAGAGATTGCTTTATCTGCTTCAATAAAGTCATTCTTCTCTAATGCTCTATTTGCCATATCTGTTAACTGCTCTACTCTTGATAATTTTGTTGGTGGAGTTGAAAAACTCCTATTTATGTTTGTAATATTGCCTATATTATTATCATTTCGTTTTGCTTCAAAATCAACTCCCCTTTTAGGGAAGTCTCCTGAGAATAGCTGTTTAAAAAATAAAAGAAAAATTATAATTGCGATTATAAAAAGTAAAAATTGAAATATACTCATAGTCTCTCCATGTTAGTTAATCGAATAATATGATAAACTAACTTAGAGATGACAAAAAATATAGCTTATTAGCTAATATTTACAATAACTTCTCCATTTTTTACATCAAAATTAACTATACTTCCCTCAACTACTTTATCTTCTAAGATTAATTCGGCTAATCTATCTTCGACAACATCATATAATGCTCTCTTTAAAGGTCTAGCTCCATATACAGGGTCAAATCCTGCCTCTGCAATATAGGCTTTTGCACTATCACTAAGTATTACTTTTATATCTCTATTTGCTAATTTTTTCTCTATATCTCTAAATAAAATATCTACTATTTTTGTAATAGCTTTCATATCTAATGGATTAAATATAACTATATCATCTAATCTATTTAAAAATTCTGGTTTAAAATATTTTTTTAATTCACTATTTACAGCTTTCTCTCTATCTATTGGGTCACGAAACTCCATTATCTTGTCACTAGCTATATTTGATGTCATAATAATAATGGTGTTTTTAAAATCTATTGTAACACCTTTATTATCTGTAAGTCGTCCATCATCAAGTACTTGTAATAGAGTATTAAATACATCTGGATGTGCTTTTTCTATCTCATCAAATAGTACTACAGAGTAAGGTTTTCTTCTAACTGCCTCTGTTAATTGTCCACCCTCATCATAACCAACATACCCTGGAGGTGCTCCTACTAGTCTTGATGCTGAGTGTTTTTCCATATATTCACTCATATCAATTCTAATTAGAGATTTTTCAGAGTCAAATAGAAATTTAGCTAGAGTTTTTGCAACTTGTGTCTTTCCAACTCCAGTAGGTCCTAAGAACATAAAGCTACCAATAGGTCTATTCATATCACTAAGACCTGCTTTATTTCTTTTTATTGCTCTAGATACAGCTTTTAGTGCCTCATCTTGTCCTACTACTTCCTCTTTTAAGATTTTTTCAACATTTAAAATTTTCTCTTTTTCACTCTGTAACATCTTATTTACAGGGATACCTGTCCAACGGCTAACTATAGTTGCAATCATCTCCTCATCAACAGAGTTTTTAAGTAGAGTTCCATCTTTTTGCATCTGTTTCCATTTATTTTCTAGCTCTTTTAATTCTCTCTCTTTAGCTGGAATTTGTCCATACTGTATCTCTGCAACTTTAGATAGATTTCCCTCTCTTTGAGCTGTTGTTGCTTTTATCTTTAACTCTTCAATAGTTGCTTTTATCTTTGCTATATCATTAAATACAGCTTTCTCATTTTCAAATTGACTCTCAAGAGACATTCTCTTCTCTTTAAGGTTTGCTAACTCTTTTTCAATCTCTTCTAATCTATTAGCATTTTTGTCTCCCTCTTCCATTAGTAGAGCCTCTTTTTCAACTTGAAGTGTTGCAATTAATCTCTTTGTTTTAGCAAGTTCTGTTGGTTCACTCTCTATTTGCATTTTAAGCTCAGCTGCTGCTTCATCTATAAGGTCAATTGCTTTATCTGGTAAAAATCTATCTGTAATATATCTATCACTAAGTTTAGCTGAAGCAACTAATGCAGAATCTAATATAGTTACATTATGATGTGCCTCTAATCTATCTTTTATTCCTCTTAAAATCTGCAAAGCTTCATTTATAGTAGGTTCATTAACTTGTACTGGTTGAAATCTTCTCTGTAGAGCTGTATCTTTTTCAAAATACTTTCTATACTCTTTTAGAGTTGTAGCCCCAATTGTATGAAGTTCTCCTCTTGCAAGAGCAGGTTTTAAAATATTAGCAGCATCCATACTACCTTCACTTGCTCCTGCTCCTACAATAGTATGTATCTCATCAATAAATAAGATTATATTAGATGCACTCTTAACCTCATCAATAACTGCCTTTAATCTATCTTCAAACTCTCCTCTATATTTAGCTCCAGCTATTAGACGACTCATATCTAAAGATATTACTCTCATATTTTGGAGACTTAGAGGTACTTCTTTATTTACAATTCTTTGAGCTAATCCCTCTACAATAGCAGTTTTTCCTGTTCCTGGTTCACCTATTAAGATAGGATTATTTTTGGTTTTACGAATTAAAATTTGCATCATTCGTTGAACCTCTTCATCTCTTCCAATAACAGGGTCAAGCTCACCATCTATTGCTCTTTTATTTAAATCAATTCCGTACTGTTCAAGTGCCTCTAAAGCCTCATCTGCACTCTGAGTATCTATGCTTTTCCCACCTCTAATAGACTCTAGTGTCTTTTGAAGTTCCATTAAATCAACATATTTTCCAATAGTATCTTTTATGAAAGGTTCTTTTATATTTGCAATAATCCAAGCATCAACAGATAGATATGAATCTCCATTTGCATTCATTACCCCCTCTGCTTGTTGAAGTGATGATACTGTCTTTTGTGATAATCTAATATTCTCTTTTGTAACAGTTGAGACTTTCGGTAGTCTATTTACAGCACTCTTTACCTCTAACTCTATTGCACTCTTATCTATATTCATTTTATTAAAAGCTTGATGTAGCAATGAGTTTGTATTTGTTAGTAGTGACCATAATATATGGAGTGGGTCAACTTCTTGGTTTTTATTATGTAGTGCTAGAGATACTCCTGCTTCTATTGATGCACTCATTTGATGTGTTAATTTTTCTAATATACTCACAATTTATTCCTTTTTTTTAATAATCTTTAATTTTCGACATTATACATCTTTAGTCACTTATTGTCAAGGTTAATTTATTACTTTTTGATAAAATTATAAAATAGTATCATATATTAGAGAACTTTTAGTATTATTTGAATAAAATACAACTTAAAATAATGACAGGATTACATAAATATAATGATAAAAATAGATAAAAAAACTATACTTTTTGGTTTTCTATCTACCGTAACAGCCTCTATGCTTATGGTAAGTAGTGCTAAAGCTGATAATTTTTATAATACAAGACCAAATAATGAGACATCTAAACTTCAAGCATATCTAAAATTTACAAAAATAGTCTCATTAATAGAACAACAATATGTTGATGATTTAAATACAAGTGATATTATTGATAAAGCATTAAAAGGCCTACTCTCAAATCTTGATGCACACTCATCGTTTATGGATGCTAAAGAGTCTAAAGAGCTTGAGGTGCAGACAAATGGAGAGTTTGGAGGATTAGGTATTAGTGTAGGAATGAAAGATGGTGCTTTAACTGTCATTGCACCAATAGAGGGAACTCCTGCTGATAGAGCTGGAATAAAAGCTAATGATATTATTTTAAAGATTAATGATGAAGCTACTATTGGAATGACTATAGATAAAGCTGTTAGTTTAATGAGAGGAAAACCAGGAACTCCTATTACACTAACAGTCATTAGAAAAGGTGAAATGAAACCATTAATTATTAAGATAGTTAGAGATATTATTGAGATACAGTCAGTTTATGCTAAAACAATTGGTGATGATATTCTCTATCTTAGAATTACATCATTTGACCAAAAAGTTGTAAGTAGTATGAAAAAAGCAATAAAAAAACACCCTAAAGCAAAAGGTATTATTCTTGATCTTAGAAATAACCCTGGTGGACTATTAAATCAAGCTATTGGTGTTGTTGATATGTTTGTTGACCATGGGATAATTGTTAGTCAAAAGGGTAGGGTTGCAAGTGAAAATATAATATATAATGCAAGAAAGAGAGGAAGTGATACAAAGACTCCTCTTGTAGTATTGGTTAATGATGGAAGTGCTAGTGCTAGTGAGATTGTATCTGGTTCTCTTCAGGATAATAAAAGAGCTATTATTGTAGGACAAAAGACATTTGGTAAGGGTTCAGTTCAAGTTGTTATGCCTATAGGTAACAATGAAGCTATTCGTCTTACAATTGCAAGATACTATCTTCCAAGTGGGAGAACTATTCAAGCTGTTGGAGTTACACCTGATATAGAAGTCTCTTATGGTGAGATAAAAAAGGCAGATGAGATAATCTCTATTAAAGAGAAGGATTTAAGAAAGCATCTACAGAGTGAACTTGAGAAAGTTAATGGTATTAAAAAGATAAAAAAAGATAAAAAGAGTAAAAAAATTATTACTGAAGAGCAGATTTATAAAGATTTACAACTTAAAAGTGCAGTTGATATCTTAAAAGCATTAATAATAAGCAATAGAAAATAAGGACAGTAAATGGAAAAAACTAAGCTACTCTATGAGGGAAAAGCGAAAAAAATCTGGTTAACAGATGATAAAAATCTTTTAATTTCAGAGTTTAAAGATGATTTAACTGCTGGAAATGGAGTTAAGAAATCTAGTGAAGAGGGAAAAGGGGCTTTAAATAATAAAATATCAACAGTAGTATTTAAACTATTAAATAGTAAAGGCATTCCTACCCATTTTATAGAACAACTTGATGATAATCATATGTTACATAAAAAGACAGATGTTATTAAAATAGAGGTAATAGTAAGAAATATAGCAACAGGGAGTCTTAGTCGAAATTTAGGAATAGAAGATGGAAAAGAGTTACCTTTTACTCTAGTTGAGTTTGATTATAAAAATGATGAGTTAGGTGACCCTAAATTAAATGACCAACACTGTATCATTTTAGAGTTAGTTAGAGATAGTGATGAGCTTGATTATATTAGATATATGGCAAGAAAGATAAACCGTATATTAAGAGAGTTTTATGCTAAAAAAGATTTAACACTAGTCGATTTTAAATTAGAGTTTGGTAGAGATATAGATGATAATATCATACTTATTGATGAACTGAGTCCAGATAACTTTAGACTTTGGGATAGCAAATCGGGTGAGAAGATGGATAAAGATAGATTTAGAGAGGGACTTGGTGGGCTAAAAGTTGCATATCAAGAGGTTTTAAATAGAGTCTTAAGAGAGGAGAAGTAGTGAAGGCAGTTGTAAATATATTTTTAAAAGAGGGAGTTCTTGACCCGCAAGGTAAAGCAATTCATCACGCATTAGATGCCATGAATTTTGAAGGGGTTGAAGATGTTAGAATGGGAAAACAGATAGTCTTAAAGCTATCTACTACATCTAAAGAGAAGGCTTTAGCTGAAGTAGAGAAGATGGCTCAAGAGATTTTAGCAAATACTGTAATAGAAGATTATACTATTGAGATAGTAGAATGAAAAGTATAGCTATATTACAATTTCCTGGTACAAATTGCGATTTAGATACTAAATATGCCTTTGAGAAGTTAGGTTGTAAGAGTCAAATAGTTTGGCATAAAGAGAGAACTATTCCTAAAGATACAGATTTAGTAGTAATTGCAGGAGGATTTTCTTATGGGGATTATCTTCGTGCTGGAGCAATAGCAAAATTTTCACCAATTATGAGTGCTGTTATTGAGTATGCAAATGGTGGAGGAAAAGTTTTAGGTATCTGTAATGGATTTCAAATACTAACAGAGGTTGGATTATTGGAGGGTGCATTAAAAAGAAATATCAATCTACACTTTATCTCTAAATTTCAGACTCTAAAGGTAGTTAATAATAGTAATAGCTTTTTACAAAAATGTAAAAAAGATGAGATTTTAAATATTCCAATAGCTCATGCTGATGGAAATTACTATATTGATGATATTGGATATAGAGAGTTAAAAGAAAATGGACAGATTTTACTTCAATACTCTAATGCGAAGGGGGAGAGAGAGGTTGTAAATGGTTCTATTGACTCAATTGCAGGGATTTGTAACAAGAATAAAAATGTATTTGGTCTTATGCCTCATCCTGAGAGAGCAATGGAATTAATCTTAGGTAGTAGTGATGGGGTTAAAATGTTAGAGGGACTCATTGAATAATGAGATATCTAATGTCTCTTTTTCTATTGGGTATAGTAGTTTTTTCTACTAATTTATTTGCCAATAATATTGAGTATAGTTTTGTTCCTAAACAAGTATATGAGAGACAAGTATTTCCTATTAGTTTTTTGGGAACAACAGCTCCAGAGGATAAAATATCTTTTGGTTTTATTGGTAAAAATCCGATTTTAAGAAACGCAGTAGTTATTAGAAATGGAACTAAAACTTTTTATACTTTCTATTTTAAAACAACCAAATCTCCTTTTAATATTCCAGAAGTAATTGTAAATATAAATGGAGAGGAGAAGGTTCTTAAAGGGGTATCTATACCTGTTAAAAAACTTCCTTATAGAGCAAACTTTTCAGGTGTTATAGCTTCAGGATTAAAGATAAAAAGTTATCAAGCCTCAATTTATGATGAAAAAACTAATCTTATCTCTCTTCTTATAGAGGCACATGATGCGAATTTAGAAGATATTTATGTTCCAGATGCATTAAAAGATGGGATAGAAAACTTAAAAAGAGTAGGTTCTAAAATAGAGGGAAACTACTATATAGTTTTACCAGCAAATCAAAGGAGACTTATTTTTTCATATTTTGATACTATAAAAAATAGTTTTATAGATAAAAGTATTCCAATAAGTATAGATGATGGTTCTGTTGCTGCACAGACAGATTTAAATCCAAAAGACGATAGTTTTGAACTTTTGAAAAAATATGTACTTATTGGAATAGTAATACTATTTTTACTACTTTTTTTATGGAAAAGAGATTTTTTCTATCTTATTTTAGCAGTTATTGCATCTATTGCTCTTTTAACATTCTATACACCTCTCTCCAAAATATGTGTAAAAGGTGGTTCTCCACTCTATATTATTCCAACTTATAATAGTACAATTAGTGGATATATAGATAAGAGGATTACAACAACAGAGTTATTTAGAAGAGGAGAGTATCATAAGATAGAGTATAAAAATGGGATTATAGGGTGGATAAAAGATGAAGATATTTGCAAAAATTAGATTTCTATATGGAGTATCTGTTGTAATTATAGTAGCAGGTTTTATTATGGTACCTCTTATATATCTTTTTCCAAACAGAAGTAATTATATACTACATAAATATAACGCTTTAATTATGAAGTTAATTGGTGCAAAGATTGAGAGTTTTGGAAAAAGAGATAATAGTGTTGATATGTTTATTATAAATCATCAAGGTATCATTGATATTGTTGCGATGGAAGCAGAAGAGCTTACTGATATAAGGTGGATAGCAAAAAAACAACTTTTTGATATTCCATGGTTAGGTAATCTACTTAAATTACCAAATATGATTAGTATAGATAGAGAGAATAAAGCAGGACTTGTTAAGCTCTTTAGAGATGCGAAAGAGACTAAAAGCTTAAAATCTCATCGTATCTTAGCAATATTTCCAGAGGGTACTAGAGCAAAAGAGCAGAAACTAAAAAAATTTAAGAGTGGTGCTAAACTATTAGCAGAAAAACTAAAACTTAAAGTACAACCTGTAGTTATTACAAATAGTAAGAAGATTTTAAATCAGCATGAATTTTTAGGAGATAGTGGTACTGTATATATTCACTATTTAGAACCGTTTGTAGTAGATAAAAATAATAAAGATTGGTATCAAGATTTGCAAAAATCTATGCAAGAGATAATAGATAATCAAGAGAAGAAAGGTATATATAGGTAAGAAGCCTATTAATATCAAAATATAATAAAAATATGATAAAATTCGTCCAATTTAAATATTTGGAGATAATATGACAGAACTTGACTACTATGAAGCTTTAGAAGTTAGCAGAGATTGTTCTGAAGCAGAGCTAAAAAAATCTTATAGAAAATTAGCTATGAAGTATCACCCTGATAGAAATCCAGGTGATAAAGAGGCTGAAGAGAGATTTAAGATTATAAATGAAGCTTATCAAGTACTAAGTGATGAAGAGAAGAGAGCTATCTATGATAGATATGGAAAAGCTGGACTTGAAGGACATAGTAGAGGAGGTGGATTTAGAAGTCAAAGTATGGACGATATTATGGATATATTTAACTCTATGTTCGGTGGTTCAGGTTTTGGTGGAAGTAACAGAAGAAGAGATAATCAAAAATATAATTTAGATTTTGAGATAGAGCTACCTTTAAAATTTAATGAAGCTGTATTTGGTGTTGAGAAGAAGATAGATATAAAATATAAAGTTCCATGTAGAGATTGTAATAGCACAGGTGCAAAAAATGGAAGATTAGAGGTTTGTGACTATTGTAATGGTCAAGGACAAGTTGTTATGAAGCAGGGATTTATGTCATTTGCACAGACTTGTCCTAGATGTCATGGAGAGGGGCAGAAGATAAGAGAGAGATGTCCATCATGTTCAGGAAGAGGTTACCATGAAGAGCCAGATACAATCACTATAAAAATTCCTGCAGGAGTTGATACAGGAAATAGACTTAGAGCAGAGGGGTATGGAAATCAGGCTAAAAATGGTCAAAGAGGTGATTTATATCTAGTATTTAATGTGGAAGAGGATAAACATTTCTTAAGAGATGGTAATGATATATATACAGAAGTTCCTGTATTTTTTACTCAAACCATATTGGGTGATAAGATTACTATCCCATCACTATATGGAAAATTAGAGTTAGATTTAAAAGTTGGAACTAAAGATAGAGAGCAGTTTGTATTTTACGATGAGGGTGTAGCAGATGTTCATACAGGAGTTAAAGGACGACTTATTGCTCAAATAAAGATAATTTATCCTACAAAGATAACAGAGGAGCAGAGAGAGCTTTTAGTTAAACTGCAAGAGAGTTTTGGAGTAGAGAGCAGACCACATAAGAGTACATTTGATGATGTATTCTCAAGAGTAAAGAGTTGGTTTAAAAAATGAGACTATTAATATCTATACTCATCTTATCAACTCTATCTATGGCAGGAGTTATTAGAGTAGCAGTCTCTGCTAATGTAAGTTACGCTATAGATAGCTTAAAAGAGGAGTTTAATAAAAAATATCCAGATACAAAAGTAGATATTACTCTTGGAAGTAGTGGAAAGTTAACAGCACAGATAAAAAATGATGCTCCATATCATATATTTATATCTGCAAATATGCTATATCCAAAAACTTTATATAAAGATAAGATAGCAATAACTGAACCTACTATATATGCTAAAGGAAAATTGGCATATTTTAGTAGAAAAGAGAGAAATTTTAGTAACCCTTTAGCTCTTTTAGAGAGTAGTGAGATTAAAAGGATAGCAGTTGCAAATCCAAAGACTGCACCCTATGGAGTAGCAACAGTTGAAGCTTTTAAAAATGCAAATATCTTAGATAAAATAAGAGATAAATTTATATATGGTGAGTCAATATCTCAAACTATGACATACTCACTTATGGTAGCAGATATTGGAGTTATTGCAAAATCTCTATTATATAGTCCTAAAATGGCTAGATTTAAAGAAAATATAAATTGGATTGAGGTTAATCCAAAACTATATACTCCAATAAATCAAGGTATTGTTCTTCTAAAGAGTGCAAAGGATAACAGAGAGGCTAAAGCATTTTATGATTTTATGCTAAGTAGAGAGGCTAAAAAGATATTAGAGGATTTTGGATATAATACTCTATGAGTCAGATAGTAGCCTCTATAAGAGATATAAAAAAGAGTGGAGCTTTACATCTAATTGAGTTTAATTTAGAAGATAAATCTCTATTTATGATAAGTTTGGAGCTAAATAAGAGTATTAAAAAGGGTATCCAAGTAAAACTTATAATAAAACCTTTTAGTATAGTCTTAGCTAAAGATTTTATTGGGGAGATTAGTTATCTAAATAGATTAGAGGTAAAGATTAAATCTATAGAAATTGGAGAGATTTTAACCAATATTGAGTTAGAGTTTTATAACTATATATTAGAGTCAACAGTTACAACAAAATCACTTAATAGTATGAGTCTAAAAGAGGGAGATACTATATTAGCACTTATTAAAGCTACAGATATATCTATCTTAGAGGTTATAGAGTAGTGGATAGTTTAGACTTTAGTCCATTTTGGCTCTCTTTTAAGTTGGCTACTCTTACTACTATAATTCTTTTTATTATATCACTTCCTCTTGCATGGTATCTATCACAAACTAAATCTAGGATAAAACCTATATTTGAGGCTATCACAGCCCTTCCAATAGTTCTTCCACCATCAGTATTAGGATTTTATATCCTAGTAGGACTCTCTCAAAACTCTCCAATAGGTAGCTTTTTAAAAGATAGTTTTGATATTGAGCTTATCTTTAACTTTTCAGGATTAGTAGTTGCAAGTTGTGTTTATTCTATGCCATTTATGGTACAACCTCTTCAGAGTGGATTTGAGTCTCTAAATAGAGATATGTTAGAGGCATCATATATAGCAGGAAAGAGTCAAATAGTTACTATATTTAGAGTAGCACTACCAAATATAAAACCTGCTCTTTTAACAGCTACAATTATAACCTTTGCACATACAGTAGGAGAGTTTGGAGTTGTATTGATGGTTGGTGGAAATATACCAAATGAGACAAAAGTGGCTTCAGTTGCAATATATGAGATGGTTGAGACTATGGATTATAGCTCTGCTCATATCTATTCAGCCATTATGGTAATAATAAGTTTTATAGTTCTACTCTTAGTATATCTATTTAACAATAGAGAGAGATTTCCGTAATGATAGATATAGATATTAAAAAAGAGTTACATGGTGCAGATGGGAAGATGCTCTTAGATATAAATCTCCATATTAAAAAAAGTGAGTTTATAGCTATTTCAGGAGAGAGTGGAAGTGGAAAGAGTACTCTTCTTAGAGTATTGGCAGGATTAGAAAAAGCAGATGGAAAAATTGTGGTTGGTGATGAGGTTTGGCTAGATAAGTATATCTCATTAGCTCCACAAAAGAGAAAAATTGGATTTGTATTTCAGGATTATGCTCTATTTTCAAATATGACTATCTTAGATAATCTTCTATTTGTAAAAAAAGATATAGAGTTAGCTAAATATCTATTATATGTTACAGAGTTGATTGAATTAAAAGATAGATTTCCAGAGAGTCTAAGTGGAGGACAGAAACAGCGAGTTTCTCTATGTAGAGCATTAATGAATAGACCAAAACTTCTACTAATGGACGAACCTCTATCAGCCCTTGACCCTGTTATGCGTATGAAACTTCAAAATGAGATACTTACTTTACATAGAGAGTTTAATATAACAACTATTATGGTAAGCCATGACCCAAGTGAGATATATAGATTAGCAAATCGTGTAGTAGTCTTAAATCTAGGAAAAATTATAAATATTGGAACTCCAAAAGAGATTTTACTAAAGACTTCAGGTAGTCAAAAGTTCTCATTTGAGGGAGAGCTATTAGATATAGTTAGAGTAGATGTAATCTATATTGCAATAGTAGCAATAGGACAACAGATAGTGGAGATAGTTATCTCCAAACAGGAGAAAAACCGCCTAAAGATTGGAGATACAATTAGAGTTAGTACAAAAGCATTTTCACCTAATATATGTTAATTCTATTTCTTTGATTTAAACTCTTCTCTTTTTGCTCTAGCTTCCTCTTTAAGTTTTGCTATTGAGGCTTTATGATTTTGACGACATTTTTTTAAATCACTTTGTTTAGTAGCATTTGATACACAACTCTTAAAACTATTTAAAAGTTCAATCTTCTTATTTATATGGTTTAATATAAACTCTTTTTTAGCTTTAAATAGAGCTGGATTTCCAAAAATAAAACTTGAACTAATTAATATAATTACTGTTATTACTTTAAATGTTTTTAACATTTATATCCTTTAATTTTAAATTTTTATATTTTACTATATTTTTTCTTATAGAAAAAATTTTAATATGAAAATAAACATAGAAATTATATAATGTTAAAAAATAAAAGGAAAATAATTATGAGACGCATGGGAAAATTTATGATTATATTTATTATAATGTTTTTAATTGTGTTGATGTTTACTAGAATTACAGCAACAAAACAAGGTAATATAGAAAGTAATATTACAAAAACTACCATAACTACACACTAGAAAAAAATAAATTAAGATAATCTTCAGTTTATCACAATTTATCTACTTAAAGAGGATACAATTCCCTTAAATTAATGATTTAAGGGGATACGATAATGTTAAAATTTTCCAAGATTATATTGATAATTATACTTTTTAGTATAACTATTCAAGCAAAAGATTATACAAAACAGAAGAATACAAAAGCTTTTATTAATATGATGGTACAAAAATATCATTTTAAAAGAAGCTATCTGAATGGTTTATTTAAAAATATAAAGTTTCAACGAAGAGCTTTAGCTATCTTTAATCCTGCATATAGAAAGAAACCAAAAACAACTTCTATAAAACACTATCCTAAACATGGTAGTTGGGACAGATATGAGAAGATACTCTTAGGTGAAAAGAGAGTAAAAAAGGGTGTAGAGTATATGTATAAATATCGTAAGATATTTAAAAGAGTATATAGAAGATTTGGTGTAGAGCCAGAATATATTACAGCCATTATTGGAGTAGAGAGCTATTATGGTTATAATCGTGGTAAATTTCCTGTATTAGATGTATTAACAACTCTTGCATTTGAGAGAAATAGGAGAATGAAATATTTTCAATATGAACTAAAACACTTTTTACTTCTATCTAAAAGAGAAAAATTTAATCCTAAAAAGGTAAAAGGTTCATATGCAGGTGCTATTGGACTTGGACAATTTATGCCAAGTGCATATAAAGCATTTGCAGTTGATTTTAATGGAGATGGTAAAAGAAGTATGCAAACAACAGCAGATGCAATAGCAGGAGTTGCAAACTATTTTAAAAAAAGTGGTTGGGAGAGAGGTGGACATGTAGCCGTTAGAGTCTCCTATAAAGGAAATAGATTTAATGCTAAAAAGACAGGATATAAACATAAATACTCAAGAGTACATCTAAAGGGTATTGTGCCAAAATATGGAAAGTGGATATATAATAAAAAAGTTAGATTGATAAAGCTAGATAGATATAAATATGATGAGTTATGGTATGGAGCTAAAAATTTCTTTGTAATTACTAGATACAATCATAGTTCATATTATGCTATGGCAATACATCAGTTAGCACAAAAGATAAAAAGAGAGTATAAGAAAAAATATGGTTCATATTTAAGATAGGACTAATAATAACCTCTAATTACTAAATATATTTTGCTATAATACTCCATTTTAAATAAATGGAGTTAATATTGTCATTTTTTTCTTATCAAACTATAAAGAGAGTTCTTTTTAATTTTGAACCAGAGACAGCTCATACAATAGCAGGAGTTGGACTTAAGAGTTTAGCTTATGCACCTACTTTTTTAAAAGCATTAAAAAATTACTATTTTGTCACTAATCCTACCTTATCTCAAAATATATTTAATAGAGAGTTTAAAAATCCAATTGGACTTGGTGCTGGATTTGATAAAAATGGAGAGTATATTACAGCTACACCCACACTTGGATTTGGATTTACAGAGATTGGAACAGTTACCCCAAAACCTCAAGATGGAAACCCAAAACCTAGACTATTTAGACTAAAAGAGGAGAAATCTCTTCAAAATGCCATGGGATTTAATAACTATGGGGCTGATTATATGTTAAAGAGATTAAATAGTTTATATTTTCTTGATTATCCTATAGGAATAAATATTGGTAAAAATAAGATAACACCTGAAGATAAAGCTATTAATGATTATAAAATTTTATTAGAGAAGTTTAAAGATTATGGTACATATGTGGTTATTAATATATCTTCTCCAAATACACCAAATTTAAGAGATTTACAGAATGATAAGTTTATTAATGAACTCTTTAGCGTTGCAAAAGAGATTACAACTAAACCAATTCTACTAAAAGTTGCTCCTGATATGGAAGCTAAACAGGCTGTATCTTTATGTAGGAGTGCAGTTAAAGCAGGAGCAAGTGGAATTATTGCTACAAATACAACTATTGATTATTCTTTAACTTCTCATGCTAAAGATTTTGGTGGTATATCTGGAGAGCTACTTAAAGAAAAATCCTTTAGGATATTTAAATCTATTGCTAAAGAGCTTTATGGAGATACTATACTTATATCTGTGGGTGGAGTAAGTAGTGCTTCTGAAGCCTATAGAAGGATAAAAGCAGGAGCATCTTTAATTCAGATATATACAGGATTAATATATAACGGAGCATATATGATAAGAGAGATAAATCAAGAGCTTACAGAGCTTATTAGAGCAGATGGATACTCAAATATAACAGAAGCTATTGGAAGTGATTATAGATGAGATATTTAATAAATATAATAATATTAACAGGAGTTATAATGGCAAACTCATTACCAAAATACTATACTAAAACATTAGATAACGGCTTAGAGGTTGTAGCAATTCCTATGAAAAATGGTTCAGGTGTAATTACAACAGATATATACTACAAAGTTGGAAGCCGTAATGAGGTTATGGGAAAGAGTGGAATTGCTCATATGTTAGAACATATGAACTTTAAATCAACTAAAAACTTAAAGGCTGGAGAGTTTGATAAGATTGTAAAATCTATGGGTGGAGTTAATAATGCTTCTACAGGATTTGACTATACTAACTATTTTATTAAATCTAGTAGTAAAAATATAGATATATCTATGAGACTCTTTGCTGAACTTATGGAAAATCTTAATCTAAAAGATGAGGAGTTTCAGGTTGAGAGAGATGTAGTAGCCGAAGAGAGAAGAGTTAGAACAGATAATCCACCTATTGGATATATGTACTTTAGATTATTTAATACACATTTTGTCTCTCACCCATACCACTGGACACCAATTGGATTTATGCACGATATACAATCATGGACTATAGATGATATTAGAACATTTCATGAAAAATATTATCAACCAAATAATGCCATATTAATAGTGAGTGGTGATATAGACAAAGATAGAGTATTTAGTGAGGCTAAAAAATATTTTAATCATATAAAAAATAGACATAACTCTCCAATCTGTAATCCTAGTGAACCAAAACGAGATGGAGCTATTAGAAATATTATACATAAAGATAATAATAGAGTTGATACTATTGCAATAACATACTCTATTCCAAATTTTGAACACAAAGACCAAGTAGTTCTATCTGCCATATCAGAGCTACTTAGTAGTGGAAAGAGTAGTAGGCTAAATAGTCAAATTATAGATAAAAAGAGATTGGCTAATGTGGTATATGCCTATAATATGGAGCAGAAAGATGATAGTATCTTTCTATTTATGGCTATGGCAAATCCAAATATAGAGATTGAGGAGTTAGAAAAAGCTATACACGAAGAGATAGACAAGATAAAAAATGGAGGCGTAACCCAAGAGGAGCTTGAAAAGGTTAAGATAAATGCTAAGTCTGACTTTATCTACTCATTAGAGAGTTCATCTGAAGTTAACTCATTATTTGGTAGCTACTTAGTTCGAGGAAATATAGAGCCTTTACTTAATTATGAAGAGAATTTAGATAAAATTACGCCTAAAATGGTTATAGAGGTAGCAAAAAAATACTTTAATGATGACCTATCAACAACAATTATATTAAAAAAGAGTAAATAGAATGGAAAACTTAATTTCAGGTGCAACAACAGCAATAATTACACCATTTAAGAATGGTTCACTAGATGAGGCAACTTTTGCAAGACTTATTCAGAGACAAGTAGATAATGGAATTGATGCAGTATGTCCTGTTGGAACAACAGGAGAGAGTGCAACACTAAGTCATGATGAGCATAAGAGATGTATAGAGATAGCAGTTGAGGTATGTAAGGAAGCAGATACTAAGGTTTTAGCAGGAGCAGGAAGTAACGCTACACATGAAGCGATAGACATTGCAATACATGCCCAGAAGTGTGGGGTTGATGCAATATTTTCAGTAAGTCCATACTATAATAAACCTAGCCAAGAGGGGTTATATCAACACTATAAAGCGATTGCAACAGCTGTAGAGATACCATTTATGCTATATAATGTACCTGGTAGAACAGGAGTTGATATATCTGCTGATACAGTATGCCGACTTTTTGATGATGTTCCAAATATTTTTGGAATAAAAGAAGCAACAGGCTCTATTGAGAGAACAGTTGAGCTTTTATCAAAGAGACCAAATCTATATATTTTTTCAGGTGATGATGCTATAGACTATCCAATATTGGCAAATGGAGGAAAGGGGATAACCTCTGTTACAGCAAATCTTCTACCAGACCTAAAGAGTGAATTGGTTCACTCTGCACTTAGAGGAGATTTTGAGGTAGCAAAAGCACTAAATGATATGTTATATCCAATTAATAAGGCTCTATTTTATGAGAGTAATCCAATACCAATAAAATATGCTATGTATGTAGCAGGACTTATTGAGACACTTGAGTATAGATTACCACTTGTTCCTCCTAGTAGAGAGAGTATGAAAAAGATTGAAGATGTATTAAAAAATTATAATGTAGTAGGTATGCAATAGATGGGAAGTAATAAGGGCAAGACAGTTGTAATTACAGGAGCTACAAAGGGTATTGGGAAAGCAATAGCATATAAGTTTGCAAAAGAGGGTGTAAATGTAGCATTTACATATAACTCAAATGAGCAGATAGCTAAAGAGATAGCAAAAGATTTAGAAGATAGTTATGGAGTTAAAGCTAGAGCATATAAGTTAAATATCTTAGAGATTGATGAGTTTAAACCTCTATTTTTAGAGATAGACAAAGATTTTAACAGAGTTGACTTTTTTGTTAGTAATGCAATGATTTATGGTAGAAGTGTAGTTGGTGGATATGGTAAATTTATGAAACTAAGACCTAAAAAGGGGTTATTAAATATCTATACGGCTACTGTTGGTGCTTTTGTTAGAGGTTCACAAGAGTCAGCTCTCAGAATGCAAAAGGTTGGAGGTGGTTCTATTGTTACACTTAGTTCAACAGGAAATCTTGTATATATAGATAACTATGCAGGACATGGAACAAATAAAGCTGCAGTTGAGGCTATGAGTAGATACGCATCAGTAGAACTTGGAGAGATGGGCATTAGAGTAAATGCTGTTAGTGGAGGTCCAATAGATACAGATGCACTAAAGGCATTTACAAACTATGACGAGGTAAAACAGGCTACTATTGAACGCTCATCTTTAAATAGAATGGGTACACCAGAGGATATAGCAGGAGCTGTTTATTTTTTATGTACAGATGAAGCATCTTGGATAACAGGACAGACTATTGTAGTTGATGGTGGAACTACATTTAGATAATGCAAAAAAAAATAGTCAATATTCCAAATATCTTAGCATCTGTCCGTCTGCTATTAGCTCCTATTATGTTTATGCTTTTAGTTAATCAAGATGCACCTATATTTAGTGAAATTCACCCATCTTGGCTTAACTACTTTGCAGGTTTTATATTTGTTATAGCTAGTATTACCGATTTTTTTGATGGATATATTGCAAGAACCTTTAATCAGATAACTATTCTAGGACAGATTTTAGACCCATTAGCAGATAAGATGTTAACTCTAGCTGGTTTTCTAGGCTTAATGATACAAGATATTGCCTCACCTTGGGCTATCTATCTAATCTTAACAAGAGAGTTGTTTATTACAGGTTTAAGAGTCTCTGCTATATCTGAAGGGATTGATATATCTGCCTCTATCTTAGGAAAGATAAAAACAGTTATTCAGATGATAGCTATTGGCTTTCTGCTTATGCGTTGGAGTGGTGGAGAGACTCTACTTTGGATTGCAGTTATCTTAACTCTCTATTCAGGATATGAATATGTGAGAGATTTTTTTAGAAAAGTAGAGATTTGACTCTTATGCTATCTTCTCATAAGAGAACTTATATCCTCTCCTTCTAACTGTATGTATAACTTGAAAGCCTAATATACTTTTTAATCTTTTTCGTATCTGATTAATAGCTACTTCAACAGTATTATCACTTACATACTCTGGCTCTTCCCAAAGAGCATTTATTATCTCATCTTTAGAGAATACTCTTTCTTCTCGAAGAGCAAGATATGCTAAAATATCAAATGTTTTACCATTTAAAGATACTATTTTATCATCATACTCTATCTTTTTATGGGCAATATCTATTGTAAGTTTCCCTATATCAATTTTTGTCCCAAAGAGTTTACGCATATTTGATAAAACTCTTGCTGCGATTAGTTCTGGTGAATGAATATGGTTTACTAAGACATCATCAGCACCTAACTTGAAAAGGCTAATTTGATTTTCTGGCTTATCTGTTAATATTATAATCTTTGTTTCTCTCTTCTTCTTTTTGACTTCATTACTATATTTTTCTAATGAATATCTTTGATTTTCATCAACAATTATAATAAGCTCATAATGTCTAAAATCTGTAAAATTGGTAGCGTCATACAAATCTTTTGCACTATCTACAATACATATAAAGTATTTTTCAAGTTCGACCTCTAACTCTTTAACAAACTCATCTTCAAACCCTATGGTCAATATTCTCATTGTAATCCTAATTATCTTATGACTTATATATTTATATCTAAAAAATCCTTATTAAAAAATAACAGATATTAATTATATTTTCATTTTATTTTTTCATAAAGTCATAAAGATTAAAATATTTTTTTAATTATACCTTATTTTTGGTATTATTAAAAATAAATTTTTATAATCAACTCTATTTTTTAATCTTTTTAGCCTTTATATATACTCTTTTTGGTGCAGGATAACCCTCTATAGTCTTACTATTATCATTTTTGTCTAAAAAATCATCTAGTGACTCTGTATCTATCCACTCTGTTTTTCTCTGTTCATTAGGTTTAGTTCTAGAAATCTCTAAAATCTCTATATTGTCAAATCCTGCTCGATAGCACCAATTTTTAAGAGCATTTATAGTTGGAATAAAATATATATTTGGTATTTTGGAGTATCTCTTTTTAGGAGTTAAACATATTTCATCATCTCCATCTATCATAAATGTATCTAATATAAGTTCTCCTCCACTATTTAAACCCTTATATAGAGATTTTAAGCTACCAATTGGGTCACTTCTATGGTATAGTACACCTAAACAAAAAAGAGTATCAAATTTATGCTCATAGAACTCTACATGTTCTACACCTAAAAGCTCATAAGTAATTTCACTATTTATAAAATGGTCAATAAATTTAAATTGACAATATGCAATTGCTGATGGGTCAAAACCTATCAGTTTTTTAGGGTTCTCTTTTAACATTCTAAATAGATAATATCCATTATTACAACCTATATCACCTACAATTTTATTGGTAAGATTAAAATATGGTTTTAGTAAATCATATTTTATAAAACTTCTCCACTCACTATCTATAAAAGTTTTGGATATTCTAAAAGGACCTTTTCGCCATGGTTGGATTAATTTTGCAGTGGAGTATATATTAACCTCATCATTTTTACTAAAACTATCTGAATAGATAGATATACTACTATCTATCTCTACTCTAATATCATCTACTTTAGGTAGATTTTTAATAGCTTCCCATCTAGGTTTAATATTTTTCCACTCTATACATTTAGATCTCTGCTCTCTTAGTTTATCTAACATTAGCTATGATTACTTCTTCTTAATATATGCCTTTATAATTTTTTGCTCTTTTAGAGGTCTATCTGCTTTATCTGTTTTACTATTCTCTATCTTTTTAACAACATCTTGCCCAGATATAACCTCACCAAATATAGTATATCCACCATTTAGCCATGGGGTAGGTTTTACAGTAATAAAAAATTGACTCCCATTTGTATTCTCTCCATGATTTGCCATAGCTAAAAGAAATGGTTTATCAAATACTACATTTGGAGCATACTCATTAATAAACTCCTTATGCCAAATAGACTCTCCACCTCTACCTGTACCAGTTGGGTCACCACCCTGTATCATAAAATTTTTAATAACTCTATGAAAAATAAGCCCATTATAGTAACCATTTTTTACATGTGTTGTAAAATTTTCTACAGCTAATGGTGCAACTTTAGGAAATAGTTTAAGTTCAATTTTTCCTTGATTTGTCTCTAACACTACAATAGTAGAGTTACCATCCACTTTTGTTCTATTACTATCTTTAGTAATAAGTTCCTCTGCATTACATGCCATAAAAAATATTAGTAGTAAAGATAATCCTAATCTCTTCATATGTATCCTTTTTCTAATAAGTTATCTTGCGTAATTAATATCCCGTTTTTCTCTAATAACGGTAACTTTAATCTCACCAGGGTATTGTACCTGATTTTCAATCTCTTTTGCAATCTTTTTAGAGATTAATGTCATCTGTGCATCTGTCACCTTTCCTGCATCTACAAAGACTCTAACCTCTCTACCTGCATTAATTGCATAAGCATCTTTTACACCTCTCTGTTTTCTTGCAATATTTTCAATATCTTTAACTCTATTTACAAAACTCTCAAGAACTTCCCGTCTAGCTCCAGGTCTTGATGCACTAATTGCATCTGCAGCACATACAGCTGCACTCTCAATACTATCTGGTTCTCTATGTCCATGATGAGCATATATTGCATTTATTACAGTTGGGTGTTCATTATGTCTTTTACACACCTCTACACCTAAATCAACATGATTTCCTCCAACATCTTGTGTTAAAGCTTTTCCAATATCATGTAATAGTCCTGCTCTTAAGGCTAATTTTTGGTCACCATCCATCTCTGCAGCCATTATTGATGCTAACTTAGCAACTTCAAGAGTATGTGCTAAGGCATTTTGTCCATAACTAGCTCTATATTTCATTCTTCCAATAAGTCTCATTAACTCCTCATCCATTGGTAGAAGTCCTAATTCTACTACAATATCCTCTCCCTCTTCTAAGATTTTCTGTTCAAATTCGCTCTCTACCTTTTTATGTACACTCTCAATTCTTCCAGGGTGGATTCTACCATCCTTAACTAGGATTTCAATAGTTCTTGTGGCAATGGCTCTTCTATATAGATTAAAATTGCTAACTATTATAACTCCAGGGGTTTCATCTATAATAATATCAACACCTAAGAGTTTTTCTAAACTCTTAATATTTCTACCCTCTTTTCCAATAATTCTACCTTTATGTTCATCACTAGGTAGATTTATTATATTTATAAGTCTCTCTCCTGCAAATTCACCAGCATATCTTGTTACTGCTTGGCTAATAATATAATCAGCTTTTTTCTTAGCATCATGATGTGCTTCTTTTTCATATTTTCTAATTAGTTGAGCTTTTTCGAGTTGACACTGCTCTTCAACCTGTTTTAGCAGATACTCTTTTGCTTCATCTCTTGTCATCTCAGCACTTTTTTCAAGTAGTTTAATAGTTTTACTAATCTCTTCTTGTTTCTGCTCCTCTAAACTCTCAAGATAGCTCTCTTTTTTTTCTATCTCTCTAGCTCTAATATTAAGCTCTTTTTTCTTCTCTTTAACTGCATCAAGTTCAAGATTTAATTCTGTTTTATATTTCTCCACATCTAAAACTTTATCTTGAAATCTCTTTTCAAGCTCTATTTCTCTTTCTTTAATAGCAATTTTAGCATCTTGTAGTAACTTTTCAGCTTCATGAGATATAGCACTAGCTTTTGCTTTTGCCTCTGCTTCATGATATTTAAATTGCTTCTTATTCTCATTTTTAACGAAAAAATAACTAGCTAATGCACCTAAAATAGCCGTGACTGTAGATATTGAAATCTCTCCTACCATTATAATACTTCTCCTTATTTGGAGCCTATATTCCTAATAATATTAATTTATTTTATATGTTTTTTATTTAAAACTTTTTTTGGTGTAATGTAATAATTTCCCTCTACATCATAATTATCTGTTATAATTTTAGAACAGATACAACTCCTCCTCCCTACAAAAAAGACCCTATCTATTTTATCCCCACTCTTTTCAAAAAATCTATCATAGAAGCCTTTACCAAAACCAACTCGTCTTAATGACCTATCTGTACCAATTATTGGAACTATAGCTAAATCAATTTTTTTATAAAAATTACTAGATATATTGGGTTCTTTTACACCAAACTTTTTTATTTTTATAGGCAATCTATATTTTACCAATCTAAAGCTTTTACCTTCCATAAATGGTACTAAAAGAGTTATCTTATCCATTCTAAGCCGTTTAATTAAATTATAAATATTAATCTCTATTTTCAAAGGTATATAAAGCATTATCACTTTTAATCTATTTTTTTTAATATATCTATATAGAATATTGGAGATAGTCTTGTCCCCATAGTAGTTTCTTATACTATTTTGAGCTTTTAATTTTTTAATACACTCTTGTCTAAAGCTATTTTTATCCATAAACAGTTATGCTAAGTTTGTTTTTTTAAAATTTAACTTTAATATAGATATAAATTTAAAAATGTAGTAGAATAGTCCTAAAAATAATATAGTAAGTAGAATGGAAGTTGGAACTATTTTTAATAATCTAGCAATTAAACTATCAAAATTTCCTTTATATGTTGTTTTTGAGACTCTTGATAATATTTTTACTCTCTTTAAAAATTTAGCCTCTCCCATTGCTTTTAACGCCACTATACCTTTATCTCCATAACTAGAGGCGTATATTATATTCTTAGGTTTAACATTTGGCATACTATTTATCAGTTTTGCTGATTTCGCTCCTGCAATTTTTAGAAGCTCTGCACTATTTTTACCAAATCGTTTAGATAATTTAACTATACCTTTTAGTTCACTTAGATTTTTAGTATCTTTTAAGATATTAAGAGTACCTTTTAATCCTACTCTCTCATATAGACTATATATCGGCTCTAAAATACCTTTTACATTTTTTAAAGATTTTGTCTCTTTAGCTACTTTTGCCTCTTTTATAATAGCCTTTTCTAACCATATAGGTATTTTATTTACTTTTTTAGCATATTTTAGAATAGATATAGCACTTTTGGCAGATGAGGTAGCACCCATAGTGTATATAGTAGAGACTGTAGCTACCAATCCTAGAGTTGATAGGGCAACTACTACTTTATCGACTTTTTTATCTCCATTAAAATAGTTATTACCTTGTATTGTTAAATCTCTAATATCTCCAATTACAAAAAAATCAGATGCTATTGCCGATATTTTTCCGACAGTTTCGTCACTTTTACCTGAGATTACACCCTCTATTATCTTATCTCGCTTATACTCAAAGCTTTCTCTTTTTTCTTTAAGTGCCTTTAGTAACTCTACAGCTTTTGGATTATTTCTAACATAATTAAATTGCATAAAATAACTTAGATAATCATTAGCCTCTGCATATCTCTTCTCTTTTATGAGTTCCCAAGTTTTTGGCATTGGGTCAATATGTACAAGTCCTCTTGTGTCAAAAACTTCTCTTTCTTTTAAGAGAAATAGTGAAAAGAGAATTAGTGTTAATAGAAATATATGGGTTAATAGTTTAAATAAATATCTCATCTAAAATAGTATTAACATACTCGTTTGCTTTAAATCTAATAAGATCATCTGGACCTTCTCCTGTTCCTATATAATATATTGGCAACTTTAACTCATTAGCAATAGATAACACAGAACCACCTTTTGCTGTTCCATCAAGTTTGGTGATTATTATACCATCAATTCCTATCATTTTGTTAAAAACTTTAGCCTGATTAATGCTAGAACTTCCTTGAGTGCCATCTAAAATTAATATTTTTCTATGAGGAGCATTTTCCATTGCCTTATTTGCAATTCTCACCATCTTCTTAAGCTCCTCTCCTAAATTAGTTTGGGTATGAAGTCGTCCTGCTGTATCTATAATTACAACATCAATATTTCTAGCTTTAGCAGAACTAATAGTATCATATACAACAGCAGATGGGTCATGTCCATGTTTAGTGGATATAATAGAGATATTTAGTCTATTTGCCCATTTTGTAAGTTGTTCAATGGCAGCAGCTCTAAATGTATCACCTGCACCTAAAATTACACTTCTACCCTCTTTTTGATAAAGTTTTGCTAGTTTTGCAATAGTTGTAGTCTTTCCTGCACCGTTTACACCAACTATCATATCTACAAAAGGTCTATCTTTTCCATTGTAGAATTTCCAATCAGCTTTATATTGAAATACAGATATTAATCTATTATAAGCCGTTATTCTATCTATTAAATTTGGTAAATCTTCCAAAAATATCTCTACCAATTCATAGTTTACATCAGCTTCTAGTAGAATATCTTCGAACTCTTCAATAGTAATTTTCTTCTTTTTTTTTGGTGTTACCTCTTTAATGACTTCTGTTGTTCTACTAAATACTTTTTTAAAGATATTAAACATCTATAGTAAATCCTACTCTATTTTTTAAATTCAGCAACAACAACACCTCTAAGTTCACCTAATTTAAAATCTGTAGCTAAATCATGAGGATATTTCTTCTGTATCATTTTAGCTATCTTAGGGTTTATATCTGATTTGCTTCCATGACAATATAGACATGATGCTTTTGTTTTTAGAGGTTTATATACTCTATAGGTATTACCCATATCAACTGCAACTGGTTTAAAATCATTTACTGCTTGAAATCTATACATAACCTCTTTATCTGTTTCATCAGGTTTATTTTTAGGATTACGATACTTTAGAGCAGTTCTTCTAATCTTTACACCATTAGTAATATTATTATACTCATTGGTCATCTGTGTAGCCATAGATGAACATGTACTCATAGCTGTTACATGATTACCATCTTGTTTTAAAGCACTATTTAAAGTTGGTTTTATACTACCCATAAATCCTTTTATATATAACATTCCCTCTTCTGTTACAATAGGTTTATCAATATATTTAACTTTAGATACTGTTTTTTTAGGAGTTTCTACCATATCTTGAACAACACTATTTTGAACAACATTATGTGAGACTACTTTTTGGGTTACCTCTTTACTCTCTGGTATAGGTGTAGAGTTATCTGGATTATTACACCCCATTAATAGTATAGATAATAGACCACTTGCTATATAGAATTTTTTTTTCACTCTTTCTCCTTAATAAAATATATTAAAAGTATAGCTATTTTGATAATACCATTAGCTTAATTTTATTTTTTACTTTTACACCTATTTTGATACGGTCTTTATAAACTTTTTTATTAGCACGATATAGTATTTTTCCATTACTAACTTTTACTTTGTGCCAACCATGATGGGATATAAAAATATTAGCACTCTTTATACTTTTATCTTTAAGTGTTACTTCAACTGTTCTTACTATTTTATCACTTGGGTATTTAAGAGGTTTTTGGAAAGTTACACCACAAAGCTCTTTAAAATAGAGGTACAGTTTAAAATCTTTTGCATTGCTTCCAACTACGGCACTTCTATCAATATCATAAATATTACTACATATACCATTTACAGCACCCATATTTTGGTTAAATACTGCTTGAAATCCATAACTTTTTATAATTTTTTCTACTCTATTATCATACTCTCCATAAGGATAGACAAAAAGTCTTGGCTTATAGTTTAGATGTTTTTTCAGTAAAGCCAAACCTTTATCCATATCAGCCTTTATCTTCTCATTGCTCATTCTACCAAAATGTCCATGTCCATAGCTATGAAACTCAATAGAGCCATATTTAGAAATCTCTTTAAGTTGTCTCCATGATACATAGTCTCTGTAGTTTTCCTGAGTATATTTTACAGCAATAAATAGAGTAAAAGGATAGCCATATTTTTTAAAAATAGGTAATCCATTTGTATAAAAAGATTTAAATCCATCATCAATACTAAAAGCTACCCAATTATCAGGAACTCTCTCTTTAGCTTGGATTTTTTTTACAATATCTATTAATGGGACTACTTTATAATTATGTTTTTTCAGATAAGTAAACTCTTTTTTTAGAGTTGATGTAGATATATTTGTAGTTGGATATCTACTATCATCAAAACGATGATATACAAATATATGTCCATCTGATAATAGTAGATATGGAGATAAAATTAAAATAAATTTTAAAATTAAAAAATTAACTTTTTTCATATTAATCCATCTGTTTTCTTAGGAATGTTGGTGTATCAAGATAATCGTCTCCACTATTGCGATAATCTCCTCCAACAACTCTAGCTCTATTTAGATATGTACCTTGAACTGGTTTTTTTAATTCAGGTCTTTGATGATGATGGTGTTGCTGTGGCTGTTGATAGTGATGTTGTTGTTGATTGTGATGAATATGAGATGATGAGTTTGTTTTATTCTCACTTTTAGGTTTTTCAATTTCAAAATCAGAAGGGTCTTCAAAACCTGTTGCAATAATTGTAAGTTTAACCTCATCAAGAGGGAAATCTTCACTAGTTGTTGTACCAAATATAATATTTGCATCTTCATCTGCATTCTCTTCAACAATATCCATAGCTTCAGAAATTTCAGCAAGAGGATAGTCAGGGTGGATACGGAAATGAACTAATATACCCATAGCACCATCAATAGATAGATTATCAAGTAGAGGTGATTCAATAGCAGTTTTCGCTGCATCATAAGCTGCACTATTTCCTTGTGACTCACCTACACCCATAAGTGCTAATCCTCTATGACTCATAACGGTTTTTACATCAGCAAAGTCAAGGTTAATATCATTAGCACCATGAGATAAAATAACATTAGATATTCCACTTACGGCTTGTGCTAATACATTATCAACTAGTCTAAAACTATCTCTCATTCCAAGATTTTTCTCAACAATGGATAGAAGTCTCTCATTAGGTACGACAATAATAGAGTCACTCTCTTTTTTAAGCTCTTCTAATCCTGCTTTTGCTAATCTTTTTCTTTTTCGTCCCTCAAATGCAAATGGAGTTGTAACAATAGATACAGTTAATGCTCCTACCTCTTTAGCTGCTTGTGCAATAATAGGTGCAGCACCTGTCCCTGTTCCACCACCAAGTCCAGCAGATATAAATACTAAATCTGCCCCATTTAACATGGTTTTGATATTATCATAACTTTCTTCGGCTGCCGCTTTACCAACTTCTGGTTTCATTCCAGCACCTAACCCTTTAGTTACATTCATACCCAGTTGCATCTTATATGGTGCAAGTGAAGCATCTAATGCTTGTGCATCTGTATTTGCTACAAGCAAATCAATACCTGTTACACCCTCATTTATCATGTGGTTAATCATATTTCCACCACCACCACCAACACCAATAGCTTTAATCTTAGCTCCAAGAACTCCTGAGGTTGCCTCTGTTATATTAAACTCTTCCATCTTTTTACTCTCCTTATATTATCTAAAAAATCTTTTTCGCCCACTCTACAAAACTGTGTAGAGGACTACTATTATCTTTTACAGGTTCTCTACTTAAATCTGCAAAAAGGTCGTTATCTAATGATTTACTTGAAAATGATGGTTCTGAAACAGAAATTTTCGGTTTTAAATCAGCAGATGAACTATTTATTGCAATATCTCTTAACGACTCTTTTGGCTTATACTCTTTAGAGTGTAACATCTGTTTATGGCGTTCTAATTCATATTCTGTATTATAACCTGCTTCATATAATAAAAGCCCCATAGCAGTAGCATATTCTACAGATAATAGCTCATTTGATGATTTGTGAATATATTGTGGATGTCCTATCCTAACAGGTATATTTGGCATAAGTGCTTGAGCTAATTCTCTTGTACCCTCAATAAGTGTCATACCACCTGTTAACATAACTCCTGCACCAATCTGATTTTTAAGTCCACTTGTTGCAATGGAGTTAGCTAAAATTGTAAGAGCCTCTTCCATTCTACTATGGATAATACTATGTACTATATCCATAGATACAATATTTAGGTTATGTTCATCTCCAATAATTGGTAGCTCAATATTTTCATTAAATCCTGTATCCAATAGACTACCTTTGGTTATTTTTAACTCTTCTGCCACATCAAGAGGAGTATGGAGTGCAATTGAGAGGTCATTTGTAATATGATTTGAGCCAACAGCTAAAAAGTCATTATACTGTATAGAGTTTCCTGCATAGATAACTAAATTACTAGTATGTCCACCTAAATCAATAACAGCAATACCTCTCTCTCTATCATCTTGATTTATAACAGCAATTGCAGAAGCATATCCACTAAGTACAACTTTGCCTATCTCAATTCCTGCTGCATTTACTGCCTTTTTTAAATTTTCTAAACTAGATTTTGCAGTCATAATTATGTGAGTATCAACCTCCATACGACTAGCATTCATACCATAAGGATCTTCTATATAATCTTGGTCATCAATCTTAAATTTAAAAGGTAATACATGTAAAACTTCAAATTCATTAGGGATATTTGCATTATATAGAGCAGTTTGCATTACACGATTTATTTCATTTATAGATATTTCATTATTTGGAATATTTACAACACCTGTTGAATTTATGCTTTTAGTATATGCTCCTGAGATTGATATTGTAGCAGTTGTAATATTTAAGCCAGATACTCTTTTAGCATCATCTACTGCCTTTTTAATAGACCTTGCTGCTAATTCAATATTAGTAATTGTACCTTTTTTAATACCTTGAGATCTAGCGATGCCATGACCACTAACCTCAACTCTACCATCCTGTTTTTTTCCAATAATTGCACATATTTTTGTAGAGCCTATATCTATGGCTAAGATGAGTGTACTCACATTCAATCCTTGGTTTTATTTTATCATTTATAAAATTTGGTAGGATACTTCTTGTCTAACTCTCTCATTAAATTTGACTGAAATGATTGTTTCTTTATTTTATCAACATTTAACTTCAAACCTTCTGTATCGTTTTTATCAAGTGTAATCAACTTTTGCTCAATAATCTTATAGACAACAACTTTATCTCCTATAGATATGATACCCTTTTCTTGGTCAGAAGTAAAGAGTTTTGAGATAAATTCTGTACCTTCTTGTCTGTTTAAACCCAATTTTTGTTTTTGAATACTTTTAAGCGTTATAAAATCAGATATATTTGATTTTATTTTTTCAAAATTTTTTAAGTTATATTCTGCAAGTTGAGCTAATTTTTCTCTTGCCATATCATTTTTAAATATTGGAAGAAGCTCTTCTTTTGCCTCTTTAAATGTTTTTATGGTAGGCTCTTTTATATTAGTTATCTTAATAATTGCATATTTACTACCTATAACTTTTGGTTTTAATAAATCTCCTATATTTTTAGATTTAATTTTGTCCCATACATCTTTTGGAAATCTAAAATCATTTACATCATAAGTTAAATTTTCATCTTTTTTAATTTTACCTTTTTTAAAAGATATATATTTTCTATTTGCATTTTTTTTAGATTTTTTTATTTTTATATCATGAATAACTCTAGGTTTTGCCTCATCTAAACTTAAAAGTTTTCCTTTTGTATCTGTATATTTAAAGCTATTATTTTTAAAATACTCTTCTATCTCATTATTAGTTATATTAACATCTTTTGTCTCAACCCAAACTACATCAAATGAGTATTTTTTAGCAGTTTTAAACTGCTCTTTTCTACCTTCCCAAAACTCTTTAAGTTTAGTATTATCAACAGTTACATTAATATCTTTTAGGGATAGAGTTATATATTTTAATTTGTCTGCAATTTCAAAAGCTGTAGCAAATGTCTTATACTCTTCATCTACTCCCTTAAGATTTAAAAGGGATAGAGTTTTTTCTATAATCATACTATCTCTTAAACTATCTTCAAATGTTTTTATACTAAGTCCACTGTTTTTTAAAAAATTATCATAGATATTTTTATTAAAAAGTCCATCTTTTTGGAATGCTGGAATAGATGCTAATTTATCTGCTAACTCTTTATCACTTACAATAATACCGAACTCATTTGCAAGATTTAATAGTAGTGCCTCTCCTGCCATAGAGTTTAATACCATCTGTTGCAGTCCTATAGCTTGTGCTTGTTTTTCATCAAATTTACCTTGAAGCATCTGATTATATCTATTGTACATATTTCGATATTCCATTTGAAATCTATCTCTACTTAGTTCAATATTTCCAGTTTGTCCTATACTACTACTTTTTATCCCATACTTAAATCCATAAGTTGCTCCTGTAAAAATAAATGAGATTGTAGCTATCCATATAGTAATTATTAGAAATTTGTTGTTTTTTTGCATCCAACTTATCATGTTAAAAATACCTTAATATAAAAATTTGCGTAATTCTACAACACCTTAGCCAAAAAAAGGCTAAAGTGGAGATATTGTTAAAATTTAACAAATTTTTATGTAAACATATTTATCATTCATTTATTAGTAAACTTTATCATGTGTACCAATATTAACAGGAATAATTCTATTATTTTCAATATAAAATTCAATAGTAATTCGATATTGCATATCAATAGAGACGGAGTATAAATCTTTTAATGAATGTAATCGTAAAGAGGGATGAAAAGGGTTAACTAACTGCTAAAATAAATCTAGTATTTTCTAATAATTTATGATATAATACTATTATGTATTCAATAGGGAAATTTGCAAAATTAATCGGAAGAAGTATAGAGACACTAAGGTTATGGGATAAACAGGGAAAATTAATTCCTGCTTATCGTGGTAAAAGTGGACATAGAATGTATAGCGAAGAGCAGTTAAATGAAGTTCTTCAAATTGTTAAACCCAAAGAGAAAATTAATTTAGGATATATTCGAGTTTCAGCTAAACATCAACATAGTGACCTAGAGAGACAATATGA
>JALWDJ010000022.1 GCA_027014605.1 Campylobacteraceae bacterium | reverse complement strand
TCTAGTGGAAAGAGAATAGAGATAGCAATAGCTTGTGAGAGTTGTCATGGACCTGGAAGTAACCATGCAAAAGATAGTGATAATCCAATCTATAAAGCGTCTCTATTTGACCCAATAAGAACAAATGAGGTATGTTTACAGTGTCATATGAGAAATAGAGATAAGAGATTAGATAGAAATGCTACAGCACAATCTTTATGGATGAAAGCAAAAGATTATCCAGCAGGATATGAAGCAGGAAGACCTCTTATTAAATATAAAAAGATAGCTCCATTCTCATTGGGTAAAGAGACAAAAGAGTTTTGGGCGAATGGGAGTGCTAAGAAAAATAGAACTCAAGGAAATGAGTATATTCACTCTATGATGTATAAACATGGAATTACATGTATAAATTGTCATAATCCTCATAAACTAACAAATACAGCTCAAAAACCAGAAGGAAATAGAGCTTGTATGAAATGTCACTCATTTGGCTCAATTATTGGACCTCATCAAAAATCACTAGAGGCTCACACTCACCATAAAGCAAAATCTAAAGGTTCTCGATGTATTGAGTGTCATATGCCAAAAACAGGAAGACATACAAGTAAATCTCCATTAACTGTTAGAACTCACCTATTTAAATTTACTCCACCAATTGAGACAAAATTATATGGTATGCCTCCAGAGACTAATGCATGTTTTGCTTGTCATAAAGATAAAACATTAGAAACTCTTCAAAAAGATTTAGATAAGTGGGGAATGGTAACTTGGAATGAAGAGGAGAAAAATAAAAAATAGCAAGATATTAATCTTCTATTTTCTTTAATATGGTAATATTTGAAAAAAATAAAATAGAGGATATTTTTAATGAAAAAGATACTATTAGCTACTCTTGCTATATTTATTATTGTTGCTATATATTATGAGACAGTAGGCTCAAAATATATAGTAAAAGAGATTAAAAAAGAGGTAAAGAAGGAGATTATTCAACTTAAATCTTCAGGTTTTGCTATTAAACATAGAGAGATAAAAGAGGATAAAGAGCATTTAATTATTGATTTTAATGATACAACAAAAATTGCAGAGTATCTTAAAAGACAAAATAGTGATATTACAAAAGAGGATATAGCTATCTTAAAGGGTATGAAGATAGCTTTAGATATCCATTATAATCCTAATACTAAAGATGCTATAGCTCTAGATATATATCCTATAAAACTTCCAGATATTATCTATGAAAATATTACTGTTGAAGATAAAAAATCTATTAAAACCATCGAGGATATGATTAGTAAAAAAGAGCTATTAATTCATATTAATGTAAATAAGTTTCTATCAGGTTTTGATGGATATATTAAAGATATAGATAAAGAATTAAAAATAAAAGGTATAAAATTTAATGGAGATATTGAAGATAATAGAATAACAAAGATAAATCAAAAAATAGAACAGATATCATATGATATTCCAAAAGAGTTTAGTACGAAATTATTAGATTTAGAAATCTCAATTACAAACCCAATGAACAAGAGTGAAAATAGTACTACAAACTATAGTATAAAAAACGTAGAGATAGATAATAAAAAAGATAAAAAAGAGTTCATAAAAGTTGAAAATATTGTAGGTTCATCAAAAGATAGCAAAGTAGGTAAATTAATTAATAGTAAAAGTGAATTTAATATAAATACAATTCATTATGCAGATAATAAAGAGAGTATTATAATAAAAAATATTAATGCTATTATGAAGATAAATAATATAGATATAGATGCTTTTTCTAAATTAAATAGTATATCTACAGATAATATGAGTGATAAAGAGAGATTAAAGAAGATAACTCCAATTATTAAAAGAATATTTTCATCTAATATATCTATAGATATCCCAAATATATCAATAGATAAAATTATAAAAAATAAAAAGCCAATAGATGGATTTAAAATAAAAGCATCTTTAAATATAGATGAGAAGTCTAATATAAAAGTTGTTGAGCATAATCCAGAAATGTTAATTAACTTTATAAATGCAAAAATCAATATTGAAGCCTCTAATGATATTATTAATCTATTATCAGGTGACCCACGAGCCATGGTTGTAATGATGATTCTACAACCTATTGATAAAAATGGCAAAAAATATTATGATATTGAGTTTACGAAAGGCTCTATTAAAATAAATGGAAAACCATTAATGTAGAGTGTTGAAACTCAACTATAAACTATAACTATCTCTTATGCTATTTTAAAGAGATAGTAATCTTCGTTTCTGTAATATAAATCCAATTTTTATTATAATTAAGGAGTAGCAGATGGCAATTAAAGTTGCAATAAATGGTCTAGGTAGAATAGGTAGATGTGTAGCTAAAATTATAGCTGATAGAGATGATATAGAGTTGGTTGCAGTTAATGCAAGTGGAGCTGAAAATATTATTGAGTATGGATTAAAATATGATTCTGTTCATGGAAAGAGAGAAGATATTAGTGTAAAAGATGGATTTGTCAATATTGGCTCTACAAAAGCAAAACTATTTTCAGAGAGAAATCCTGCAGATATACCATTTGCATCAGTTGGTGCAGAGTTAGTTTTAGAGTGTACAGGAGCATTTTTAACTCAAGATTCAGCTAAAGCATATATTGATAATGGAATTAAAAAGGTATTATTTTCTGCTCCTGCTAAAGATGACACGCCTACATTTGTTATTGGTGCAAATGAGAATGATTATAATGGAGAAAATATAGTATCAAATGCAAGTTGTACTACTAATGGATTAGCTCCTATTGCTAAAGTTCTTGATGATAACTTTAAAATAATTTCTGGATTAATGACAACTATACATTCATATACAAGCTCACAACCAATTTTAGATGCTAAACATAAAAAAGACCCAAGAAAAGGTCGTTCTGGTGCTTTAAATTTAGTTCCAACAACCACAGGTGCAGCTAAAGCTATCTCCAAAGTATTACCAAAATTAGCAGGAAAATTAAATGGTCAAGCTATTAGAGTTCCAACTCCTGATGTATCTATAGTAGATTTAACTGTAACTGTAGAAAAATCTGTAACACTAGATGAGGTTAAAAGAGCATTTAAAGAGGCTAGTGAGGGGTCACATAGAGGAATTTTAGGAGTTGATGAGGAGTATTTAGTATCTCAAGATTTTGTAGGAGAGAGTAGAAGTAGTGTTGTGGCTATGGATACAATCCAAGTAATAAATGGCAATATGATAAAAGTTCTCTCTTGGTATGATAATGAGTGGGGATATTCCTGTAGATTGGTAGATATGGCTGTTCACATTAGTAAATAAGGGAGATATTTTGAGAACCATTAAAAATTTAGATGATAAAAATATTGAGGGGAAAAGAGTCTTTATAAGGTGTGATTTTAATGTTCCCAAAGATGAAGATGGAAATATTACAGACGATAGAAGAATTAGAGGTGCACTGCAGACTATTAGATACTGCTTAGACCGTGATTGTAGAGTAATTTTGGCTTCTCATGCAGGTCGTCCAAAGGTAGGAGTATATGAAGAGAAATACTCTATGAGAGCAGTGGCAAAACGACTTAAAACTCTTTTAAAAATAGCTGAAAAGATTACTCTAGCAAAAGATGTTATAGGCAATGATGCTAAGGCAAAACTAAAAGAGCTTAAAACAAAAGAGGTTTTAATACTTGAAAATCTTCGTTATGAAGAGGGTGAGACTAAAAATGATTTAGAGTTTGCTAAAGAGTTAGCTAGTATGGCAGATATATATATTAATGATGCTTTTGGAGTATGCCATAGAGCTCATGCCTCTGTTGAAGCTATGCCTAGATTATTTACTAAAGATAATAGAGTAGCAGGATTTTTACTAGCTAAAGAGGTAAACTTTTTTGAAAAAACACTAGAAAATCCTATGAGACCATTTGTAGCTGTGATTGGTGGTTCTAAAGTATCTGGAAAATTAGAAGCACTCAGACAACTTATAGAGAAAGTTGATAAGATTATTATTGGTGGAGGAATGGCATTTACATTCCTAAAAGCACAAGGATATGAGATTGGAAGATCTTTAGTTGAAGATGATTTATTAGATGAAGCTAGAACTGTAATGATAAAAGCTAGAAAAAGAAAGGTTAAATTTTATCTACCTATTGATGTAGTAATTGCTCCTGAATTTTCTGAAAAGTGTGCCATAAAATATATTCCTGCACAAGAGATACCAAAAGATTGGATGGGATTAGATATTGGACCAGCATCATCAAGACTCTTTAGAGAGGTATTAAACGATGCACAGACAATTATATGGAATGGACCTATGGGAGTTTATGAGATGGATAGATATGCTAAAGGAAGTCTAAAGATGTCACACAATATTGCAGATAGTTATGCTACTACAATTGTTGGTGGTGGAGATACAGCAGATGTTGCACAGAGAGCTGGTGATGTTGAAGAGATGACATTTGTTAGTACAGGTGGTGGAGCTAGTTTAAATCTTATAGAAGGTAAAGAGCTACCAGGAATTACAGCACTTCAAGCTAATTAAATAAGGATATATATGATATATGCAGGAAATTTTAAGACAAATCATACAAGAAGTAGTACAATAGACTATATTAAAGAGCTTAATTTTGGATTAAAAGATAAAAAAGAGGAGGATAAGGTATATATCTTTCCTCCATTAACAGCAATAGATTTCTATAGAGGTGATTTTACTCTTGGTGTTCAAAATGCCTACCCAATCGAGAGTGGTGCAGTTACAGGTGAGGTTGGAGCAGCTCAACTAGAGGAGTTTAAAATAAATACTATTCTAATTGGACATAGTGAGAGAAGAGAGTTACTAAATGAAACACAAGAGTTTGTCTCTAAAAAATTTAACTTTTTTAAAAAGAGAGGTTTTGAGATAATTTATTGTATTGGTGAACCTTTAGAGATTAGAGAAAAAGGACAAGATGGAGTTATAGAATATTTAAAAAAGCAGTTTATGGGAATTGATATAGATTATAGTAATTTCATGATTGCATATGAGCCAATTTGGGCAATTGGAACGGGAAGAAGTGCAACTGTAGAAGAGATTATTGCTACTCATAATAAATTAAAAGAGTTAAGTAATAGACCAATACTCTATGGTGGAAGTGTGAAAGAGACAAATATAGCTGAAATCTCTTCAATAGATAGTGTTGATGGAGTATTAGTTGGTGGTGCATCACTAAATGCAGATAACTTTTTAAAATTAATTTTACATTAATATTTTTAGTGATAAATAATTAAATAAAATTATAAGCTTAATAGTGCTATAATCCTTTCTTATAAAATTTAAAAGGGGATTTAGAAAATGCTAAAGAGAGTTTTAACATTTACTTTGAGTTTAAGTACAGTATCAATACTGTTTTTAAATACAATTGCTGTTGCAAATGAGAAAGTTATCTTACCACCATCTTGGACTACTACAAGAGTAACTTATGATATTACTGTAGAGGAGTTAGCTCAAAGATATTATGGTGATAAGAGTGACTATAAACTTATTTTAGAAGCTAATAAAAAAATTTTAGGAGGCAGTCACATAGTTCCTAAAAATGTGGAGATTAAAATTCCAATAACTCCAAAATTTAGGGACCAACCTGAAAAATTAGGTTGGAATGATTAAATTATATACTCATCTAATTTTAGATGGGTAATAAAAGGGAGAGAGTGAAATTGTTTTTTAAAAAGCTCTATGGAGCTGGTATTATATTTTTCTATTATATTAAATATCCAATAGTTATCGGATTACCAATATTATATTATGGATTAGATTATAATCACAATAAAATAATGGATATATTATGGATTTACTCATTTATTCTTATAATCAAAGATTTTTTTGTTAAAAAATAGTTATACTCTATTATTATAACTTATTTTCTATTGAAAATAGTAGTTTTAAATTACTACTATCTACACTTTTTTATATTTTAATTATCAATTTTTCTGTTAAAGCTCAAAAATTAATAGTTAACGCAAGATAAACTTGTTATATTATAAGTAATATTTTTTAAAGGGAGTTTTTTATGCAAACACTATTTTTTGTTGGGTTAATAATGGTTCTAGGTTCATTTATGAAAGCTTTTAGTCAAAAGGTTAAAATATTAAATGTAGTTGGATATCTTATTTTAGGAATTATTATTGGTCCAGAGGTTTTAAATATTATACCTCAACATTTTATAGATGATAGTCATGTCATAACAGATTTATCTCTCTCATTAATATCAGTTTTAGTTGGTGCAAATCTAAAATATAATGTTATAAAGTCAGTATGGAAACAGATAGCAATAATATCCATATTTGAAGCTATTTTTACATTTATATTTATCTCTATCTCATTTTATTTATTATTTGATCTTTTAGATTTTAGACTTAAAAATGAATATAGATTAATTATTGCAATCCTATTTGGAGGTTTAGCAAGTGCTACAGCACCAGCTACTATTTTAGCAATTATTCATGAATTAAAAATTAAAAATAGGTTTAGCTCATTTCTATTAGGGGTAGTTGCTATGGATAATGCACTATCTCTTATACAGTTTAGTTTTATTATTATTGTTGCAGGTGCAATTATAAATTCTGGAAGTTGTTCATATGTCACATTTTTAATGATAATACCTACAGTATTATTAACTATATTAGTAGGAGTTGGTGGAGCTATTATCTCAGAGATAATTGATAGAATATTTAAAGATAATAGTAGTATAAAAACAACTTCTACTTTAGGAATGATATTTTTAGTTTTTACTCTAAGTAAACATTGGGGATTAGAACCTCTTTTATCATCTTTAATTATGGGTATTGTTATGTCAAACTTATCTAATGAGTTCTATCTAGTAAAAAAAGAGTTTGATTATCATCTGAAAGATATTATATTTTTACTATTTTTTACTATCTCTGCTATGCATTTAAATATTTATTTTCTAATAACAATGCCTATAGTTATAATCTTATATATTATATTTAGAATTTTAGGAAAAATTATAGGAGTTTGGGTTGGAGCTAAAGTATCTGGAGCTAATGGTATTATTAAAAGATATCTAGGTATAGCTCTCTTTCCACAAGCAGGTATTGCTATTGGATTAGCTCTATCTCTACAAAATGAAGCAGGTTTTGAAATGATAGCTCCTATTATATTAAATGTAATCATTGCTACTACTATGGTACATGAATTTATAGGACCACTGTTTACTAAATTTGTATTGAAAAAATCCTTAAATTAGATAACTTTGTAACTTTGCCTATTTTTATAGGCTCTATATAGAAAATAACCTATAGATGTTAAAAACATAATAAATATTATTAAAGGTATAATATTAGGTCTATTCCACTTCTCTATCTTTCTACTTCTAAGTTTACCATCTATTTTTTTGTACTTTAAAGTATTATTTGCCATAGCATTAGAGACTATATTTGAAAACCAAGAGTGATATAGAGTTAATGATTTTGGATGTACTCCCCAAACCCAAGGAGCATCATTTTGTAAAATCTCTATCATCTCTCTAATTTTTTTTAATCTTAGTGGAGAGTTTTGCATGGTTTTTATCTCCTCAAATAATTTATCATATTTTGGATTTTTATAATTTGAGCTATTTATTCCAGCTCCATTAGTATCTACTACACTATTTTTACCATAGAGTAGAAATAGAAAATTTTCAGGGTCAGGATAATCGGCATTCCATCCCCAAGAGAATATCTGAACCTTACCATTTCTTACTTTCTCTTGAAAACGGTTATAGTCAGTTGAGCGAATAATAAGCTCAATTCCAAGTTTTGCAAACTGTTTTCTTCTCCAATCCATTAATGCTCTATCATCTGCTCCACTTGAAGTTGTATCATAATATAGAACTAATCTTTTTCCACTTTTCTTAGATACACCATTAGGGTAACCTGCTTGAGCTAAAAGTTTTTTAGCATACTCAATAGACTTTCTAACCCTTTTTCCATTAATCCAATCATATACAACAAAATTTGTCCCATCTTTTCCATTAATATATCCAAATATAGATGGTGGTATTGGGGATTGAGCAGGTATCCCCCTTCCATTCATAAATATAGATATATACTCCTCCTCATTTTGAGCAATAGATATAGCTTGTCTAAGTTTTTTAGCTGACTCGCTATAACCTCCTACTATAGGGTCTCTCATATTAAAAGCCATATAAAAAATACTAGGGGCAATTGAGCTACTCATTTTAATCCCCCTCTTTTTCATAGCACTACTTAATCCCATTGAGCCATTAGAGGAGATGGTAACAGCTTGGTCAAAAGTCTCTGAACTAATATTAGAGGCATCATAATATCCTTGTAAAAATTTATTCCATAGTGGAATTGACTCTTTTTCTAATGAATATACTATCTCTTTTATAAAAGGAAGTCTCTCTTTAGTCAATGGGTAGAACTCACTATGAAAATTTGGATTAGCTTTTAGTATCATCTCTCTATTTGGACTATTCTTAGCTAGATAGTAAGCTCCTGTTCCAATGGGGTATGTATTTAGAGTTATATTTTTCTTTTTTAACCCATCTTGTTGATAAAATAGGTCAGCCTCCCAAGGAATTGGTGCAAAAAAATTCATACTAAGCCAATATAGAAATTGAGGATATTTCCCTTTTATTAATATAGATAGGGTATAGTCATCTATTACCTCTACACCTTTAATATGATAATCTCTTAAATCTAATATTTTTTTATCTTTTGCTATTTTACTAATCTTTTTAGAGAACTCATCTAATCCTACTATATACTCTTTTATGGTATCTAATATTGGTGAATTATACTCTCTTACAGCCATTCGCTTAATAGCATACTCATAATCTATAGCTTTTAGATTTCTAGTTGCAATTTTTTTTAAATCATTAATAGTCTCTATATTTTTAAAATTTTTTAGAGAACGGTTCTCTTTAACAAATGCAGGGTGGTTTTGATACTTTATATCATCTCTTAATTTTAAGATATATTTAGAGTATATAGTTCCATTTATATCTAAATATTTAATAGTTGGCATAGCTTTTAGCGTAAGAGGCTCTAGCTCATAAGGCTTTTTTATGTAGTTATACTGTAGAGGTGGTTCATATATTTGAGATATAATTCTCCACTCATTAGAGCTATATGAGATTACAGGGTCAAGATGTTTAGGTGTAAGAGAGAATGAGCTATATAGAGTATTATTTCCAATATTACTATATGGACTATTCCAAACTGTTGCATAGCTAATATTTTTTATAGATAAAAGTAGAATTAAAATTTTATAAATATTTTTCATAGTTATATTATACACTTTTAATTATTGAAAAGGTTTTATAAGTGTGAATATAGCAACACTAATAAACATTAAAAATTAATATAAAACCCCGAAAAATAGTTATTTAAAAGATATTTTATAATAATTATAATTAATAATTATTATCATGTATCTAATTGTCTGTTATTTATCTAAAAACCAAATATTTTGATATTTTTAATTCTTATTTAAAACTATTCTACCTATAATAAAGCTATAAAAATCACTTTAATAAAGGAAAGCTATGGCACGATTAGTAGTAATGGGTGGTGGTGTATCAGGACACACTGCTGCAACATTTGCAAAAAAATGGCTAGGTAAGGAACACGAAGTAGTAGTTGTAACACCAAATTCACAATGGAACTGGATTCCATCTAATATATGGGTTGGTGTGGGAGAGATGCAAAAAGAGGATGTCATATTTCCATTAGCTCCTGTTTATGAAAAGGCTGGAATTGATTATAGACAAGCAAAAGCAGTATCTATTCACCCTGAGGGAAAAGAGGATGATGATACACCTTTTATTACTATTGAATATACAGGGCAAAATAAAAAAGGACAGACAGATGAGTTAACTTATGACTACCTCATTAATGCAACTGGTCCAAAGCTTAATTTTGATGCAACTCCAGGGCTTGGAGATGGTAATGGACAAATGGGTTCACATACCGTTTCAGTTTGTACAGCTGACCATGCTGTTCATGCAAATGAAGAGTTACAAAAAATCTTTGATAAAGCAAAAGCTGGAGAGAGACAAAAAATTCTTGTTGGAACTGGTCATGGTCTATGTACTTGTCAAGGTGCTGCATTTGAGTATATCTTTAATATTGAACATGAAGCAAAAGAGGCTGGTGTAAGAGATATGATTGATATTAAATGGATTTCAAATGAGTCTTTCCTTGGTGACTTTGGTATGGGTGGACTTCATATGAAAGTTGGTGGATATGTAGTTAGTTCAAATCTATTTGCAGAGTCACTATTTGCAGAGAGAAATGTTCCATGGATTATTGGAGCTCATGTTTCTAAAGTTGAAGAGGGTAAAGTTCATTATGAACTTCTTGATGGAACAACAGGTGTTGAAGAGTTTGACTTTGCTATGCTTATTCCACCATTTGCAGGTGTAGGACTTAAAGCATTTGCTAAAGATGGTTCAGATATTACAAGTAAAATATTTGCACCAAATGGATTTATGAAAGTTGATGCAAACTATAATGCAGGTTCTTATGAGAATTGGAAAGCATCTGATTGGCCAAGAACATATCAAAATCCTGACTATAAAAATATATTTGCAGTGGGTATTGCTTTTGCACCTCCTCATCTTATCTCTAAACCAGCACAATCAGTAAATGGTACACCAATTAATCCTACACCACCTAGAACAGGTATGCCAGCAGGTATTATTGGAAAAGCTGTAGCACACTCTGTTTGTGATTTAATTAAAAATGGAGAAAATGCAAAACTTCATGAAGCATCAATGGCTGAGATGGGTGCAGCATGTGTTGCAAGTGCAGGTAAAGGTGTATTAGATGGTACTGCTGCTGCTATGACTGTTTATCCTGTTGTACCTGATTTTGAAAAATATCCAGGAACAGGTAGAGATACAACATATACTTATGGAGAAGTTGGTCTTGCTGGTCACTGGATTAAACATATTTTACATTATATGTTTATATATAAAGCAAAACTTTATCCAGGTTGGACATTAATCCCAGAATAGACATAAAAAATAGATAAAAAAATAAATAATAAGGAGAGACAATGGAACACGAAAAGAACTTTCAAAAAAATGATCAGTTTGCACTAACTATGATACCAGGTGGCTTTGCAAAAAAAATGAGAACTTGTATTATTTTTCAAATATTTAGATTTATAGTAATTAATCTTAAGATGTTAGTTGTAGTAAGTAAAAGTCACTAATCTTTAATAAAGAGGAGTAGTTTACAATACTCCTCTAATCTTCTCTTTAACTATTTGTATAATTTAATCTTTTTTTAGCTCTAATAAGTTACTATCTACTCTACTATTATTATATAAGGAAAAAGTTAGTATGATAGAGAAAAAAGAGATTAATCGAGTCTTAAGTAAGGTTATATATCCAGGATTTTCTAAAAGCATTGTAGATTTTAATTTTGTAACAGATATTAAGATAGAGGAAAATAGGATAACTATTAATTTAGATATACCATCAGCATCTACTGCCATAGCTAAACAGTTAAAAGAGGAGATTGTAAAAAGATTATCAACATCTTTTAATTTAGAAGTTGTTTTATATATAAAACAGCCTAAAATGCCTAGAGAGACAAGCTCTAATGGAAGAAATGTTTTACCAAATATTCAAAACTTTGTTATGGTGAGTTCAGGCAAAGGTGGAGTTGGTAAATCAACTACAACAGTAAATATTGCTATTGCTCTAGCACAACAGGGTAAAAGAGTAGGACTTTTAGATGCAGATATCTATGGTCCAAATATTCCAAGAATGATGGGAATTGCTGATATTCAACCAATATTTTTAGGTAAAACTATTAAACCGATTGATGCACATGGCATAAAAGTTATGTCTATTGGTTCTCTTGTAGAGAGAGGTGCTTCTCTTATATGGAAAGGGGCGATGGTTACTCAAGCTATTGAACAGATGTTAGAAGATATTAAATGGGGAGATTTAGATGTTTTACTATTTGATATGCCTCCTGGAACAGGAGATGCACAATTAGCACTTGCTCAAAACTTACCTGTAACAGCAGGTGTCTGTGTAACTACACCCCAAAAAGTAGCTCTTGATGATACTATTAGAAGTATGGATATGTTTAAAAATCTAAAAATTCCTATTGCTGGGATAGTTGAGAATATGAGTGGATTTATATGTCCTGATAATGGTAAAGAGTATAATATTTTTGGAAAAGGGACAACTCAACCTCTTATCAAAGCATATAGTACACAACTCCTAGGTGAAGTGCCAATAGAACCTGCTATTCGTGAAGGTGGAGATAGTGGACAACCTATCATTTCTATAGCACCAGATTGTGAAACAGCTAAACGATACAAATCAATAGCAGAAAAATTATGGGATTATCTTTTAGAGATAAATAAAAATGGTGGAGTTAGTAACGAAGAGATACAACCTACTATTTTCTAAAAAGTTTATAGTCGTTCATAAGCTCTAGCTTATGAACGAAAAATATTAACAACTTGGTAATGCCCCACCATTTTTAGAATAGTATTGAAGAAAATCAAGAACATCCTTCATATCTTTTTGGGGAATTGGTTTAATCTCTGTCTTTGGACAAAAAGCATGAATAGCATCTTCTAATTTTCCCTCTTTAACTATATCTGCCCACTCTACTTTTGTATGAGTACCAGCAAGGTCAGCAAGTATCATAGGGCAATGTTTAAGCATTGCATTTGTTAAAATACGTCCACCTTTAAAGGCATCAGCAGAAGCACTACTACTTAAAAACATTATACTCAGTAGAGTAACTACTAAAATTTTTGTAAAGTTTCTCATAATTATCTCCTTTTATTAATGAGTTGCATCAAGATTAAATGCTTTTGTTCCAACATAATATAGAAGGATACAAAGCCCAAGCCCACCAAGTGAAATCATAATTTCAGTTGCACTAGGGAAATACTCAACCCACTCAGGTGGTAGTTGATACTCTGTCAATTTCATCATCTGTAGAGGTTTAACTTGTGTATCATGAACAAGATTATATCTCATAAAGAAGATACCAACCATACCTATAAGAGAAGCAAAGAACATTAGTTTAGGGCTTTTACCAAAATCTTTTAATATAACTAAAAATGGAATAAGCATTGCAAAGATTACCTCTGCCCAAAATGGTGCTGTGTGTAACATATGATGAGCAACATCTGCACGATTTGGCATACCACCATACATGTCTGTTAGAAGTTTCCATGTCATAAAGAAGAATAATATAGCAATTAATAGACCTTGAATTTTAGCTAATCCTTCTAATAAATCTTTTACTTTATCATCAAAGTTTAATTTATATCTAAATCCCATAACAATAAAAGAGAGATAGATACCTGTAATAAATGCTGTTAAGATAAAATATGTTGGATAGTAAACGCCATTAGAGATTGTTCTAGCATTTAAGAAACCAAATACCCCACCAAGGTTAGAGTGTGCTGCAAGACCTACAAGCAGACCTGTTAAACCAAAGATTTTTGCTCTTTTCATATCATCATTAAGTAGGAAATAGAACTCGACAATCATAAATGTTAAATAGAGACCATATAGTGTACCCATCCACCAAATTGCAGAGGTTAATCCTGGTGTTAGTACATTATAAATCATCATTCTAACAGGGTGTCCTATCTCAAAAGCAATAACAGCAAAACCAGCCATAATAGTAACGATTGAACCAAAAATAGCCCTTTTAGAAATCATCTCAAATCTTTTAAATCCGAAAACATCTCCAAGTGAACCTACAATACAAAATCCTGTTGAACTAACAACAAAGAAGATGTAAACAGCAATTAAAAGCCCCCATGGATGCTCTCTTGTTACACCATAAGCATGGTGACCGTGAATTAAATATGTTATAACGCCAATAGCAAACATAGCCAACATTGTCAATACAGACACTGCTAAGAAGATATTTAGAGGAGTCTTTTCAAAATCTAAAATAGACTTAAGTGAAAAATCCTCTTTAATTGGAATATTTAATGGACCTACTTTCATTCTCTGCTCCTTATGTTAGGTAAAATAATTTTGGATTAGTACCAAGGTGTGATTTTAAACTAAAATGTTCTCTAGTTCTAAGCAACTCGCTAATCTCACTATTTGGGTCATCTAAATCACCAAATGTTCTTACTTTTGTTGGACATGTATTTTGACAAGCAGTAGTAGTTTCACCACGAGCTAATCTTGTATCTGAACAGAAAGTACACTTATCTACGGTCATTGTTCTATCATCAACATATCTTGCATCGTAAGGACAAGCATTCATACAATAAGAACATAAAATACATTTGTCACTATCTACTCTTACAACATGATTTTCATCATAATATGTTGCATTTGTAGGACAAACCTCTTGACAAGGAGCATCTTCACAATGTTGACACTGACTTGGCATAAATGCAGCTGAAGCAATATCTAAAAATGGCCATTGCCCTTCAGGGTTATTACCTCCTACCCAAATACGGTGTTTCTCTGCACCAAGTTCTACACCATTCTCCTCTTTACATGCAACTTCACACGCCTTACAGTTAATACAGTTTTTATAATCTAATGCCATTCCATATCTTGCCATGATTACACCTTTCTAATTTTACAATTTGTACTGTGCATAACTGCTGCACCATACATCGGCTCTATATCATCTTTAATGATTGTAGCATCATTACCACCATTACCATAAGCAAACTCCATACCCTTGCTCTCACTACCAAATCCGTGAAGTAAAAAGATTTGATTAGGTGCAATTTTCTCTGTAGGATATGCTTTTAGTCTAATAGCACCTACTTCACTCTTAATCTCTACTCTATCTGCAAATTTAATGCCCATCTTATCTGCTACTCGTTGGTTAATCCAAACAAAGTTAGTAGGAATTAAATCTCTAAGCATCATATTGTTTTGAGTTCCACTTTGAGTAAATTGGGCATGACGACCTGTAATAAGTCTAAACTCTCCTTTTGGAACTGAAAACTTCCACTCATCATGCCAAGTAGGCATAACATCAATTCCACCACTAGCTAGACTATCATTTTTACAGATAACTTTTAGGCTATCTCCTCTGCTAGTATATTTTCTTTTACTCTTAGGATAGTATTGGAAATCATTTGGGGAAAGCTGTTTATGATACTCTTCTATATGAGGATAATAGACACCTTTTTCATCAATAATCTCCCACGCTTTTTTACCAAAGACTTCAGTAATAATCTCTTCATTTTTCTCTTCAATCGGTTTTTCAAAAGGTTCAGCTAGATTGTATCCACCCTCTTCAAAAGCTACCTTTTCACCTTTCTCTTTAATTAACTCCTGAAGAGCTTTATCATGCTTTTTACTCACTTCAAAAAGAGGTTTACTCAATTTTTCACCCAACTCTTTAAAGATAACTTCAGGAGTTTTTGTTTCATATAGAGGTTTTATAGCTGCTTTACGCATAACTACAGCAGGTTCTAAGAAACCATAAGATTTTACAGGAGACATACGCTCTAAATAACTAGCTTCAGGTAAGATAACATCAGCTAACATTGCTGTATCGGTTGGTAAAATATCAATAACAACATTTAAATCCATCTTCTCTAAGAAAGCTCTTGTTTTAGCCGTATTTGGGACACTCATCATAGGGTTATGTTTACGCATTAACATAGCTCTTACAGGATATGGATTTTTTCCTTCAAGTATCATATTTCTAAATACTATCCATGAACCAGATTTTAATGTAGGAAAAGCAATTCCCTCTGTATCAAAACGCTCTTTTGTATTTTCATAAATAGGTTGTTTTACATATTCAGCAGGTAAAAGACCACGATTTCCAAAGATATAACCACCTTTTTTATCCATATTTCCACTTAATGCTTGGAATATAGCCATGGCTCGACGCAACTGATAATCATTAGGAGATAAAACACTTCTACGCCCTGGATAATAGATAGGATTTTCAGCATTCATAAACTCTCTAGCAATAGTATAGATATCTTTAGCCTTAATACCACAAATAGGTTCTGCCCACTCTGGTGTATATTTATGAGATAAAATATGTTGTTTATACTCCTCATATCCAACACCATGTTTTTTCATAAACTCTTCATTTTGAAGATTTTCATTAAATACAACCCATGTTAAAGCTAAAACAAATGCTAAGTCAGTACCAGGATTAATAGGAAGCCATTTATCTGATTTAGCCGCTGTATTTGTAAATCTAGGGTCAATACAGATAGTTTTTAGACCACGCCCTTTTGTATATTTAAACATATCTAATGTGTCAGGAGTAATAATTGCTTCAGCTCTGTTAGCTCCTGCAATAACTAAATAGTCAGCATGTTCAAAATCAATCTCTGGATAAGTTCCAATAGTAGAGAAGAAACCACCACCAGCAGTCTCTAAACAGATACTTACCTCATCAACATAGTTTGGAGTTCCTATCTTTTGACCTACAAGAACTTCAAATCCCTCTTTAGAAAGTCCTTCTCCATTACAATATCCAATAGTTGCACGGTTATCTTTCTCTTCATCAAGTATCTGTTTAAGACCCTTAAACTTATCTGTACCATTAACTATAGCATCATAAGCCTCTTCCCAACTAACTCGCTTATATTTCCCATCTCCTCGCTTTCCAATACGAATCATAGGATATTTCAAACGGTCTGGGTCATATGTTGTTTGAATACCTGCATTTCCTCTAGGACAAAGCATATTACGGCTTTTTGGGAAATATGGATTTGGATTGAGTTTTGTAATAATACCATCTTCAACTCTTGCAAAAGCTGCACATTTATTTACACACATACCACATAATATTGGAACTTCATCTGCTTTTCCTGTACCCGTTTTTGTTGTGATTGTTTTTGGAATAGAGCTATTTCCCCCACCACTATCTTCATCATTATTTGCAAATAGATTAGTTGCACTAATTGCTGATGCCCCAACGATACTTAGCGATATGCTACCTTGAAGAAATTTTCTTCTTGATACTTCAACCTGCATTACATACCTTCCTTTTTCTTAAAATAGTTGTTTAATAAATAGGAGTGAATAACTCTTATTTATAAGAACACCTTATATTCTATAAAATAGTATCTTATGTAAAACTTTTATTTTATATCTTGCCTATAAAAATAAATAATAATTATTATATATATTACTTATTGTCACATTTTTTTAATATAAAAGATGTTTTTTTCATATCCACTTCTATTTTAAATAATTAACATCGCATCTCCATAGGAGAAAAATCGATAATCTTTTTCTATTGCCTCATGGTAAAGCTCTAGCGTCTTTTTTCGCCCAATAAAAGCAGATACAAGCATAATTAGAGTACTTTTTGGAAGATGAAAATTTGTAAGTAGATGATTTACTCTTATTGGCTTATTTAGTGGATTTAGAAATAGATCACACTCTCCATTAAGTTTTGCTGTTCGTATAAAATACTCAACTGTTCTAGTAACAGTTGTACCAATAGCTAATATTTTTTTATCGCTATTTAAAATATTGGCACTCTCTGGTGAAATAGAGAAATACTCTCTATGCATTGGGTGATTTAAGATATTTTTTGTCTCTACAGGTTTAAATGTTCCTGCTCCAATATGGAGTGTAACTCTATATGTATTAAATCTATCTTTTAACTCTCTAAATAGTTCTGGTGTAAAGTGTAGAGATGCGGTGGGTGCTGCTACTGCTCCTGCATATTTTGCAAAAAGAGTCTGATAGTTCTTTTCATCATCAATAGTATCTTCTCTATTAATATATGGAGGTAGAGGGATATGTCCTATCTTATCTAATATAATAACTAACTCTTCAAATCTAATAGCTACACAGTTGTGAGTAAATTTAACTACTCTTAATCCATCATCTCTTAACTCTACCACTTTAGCTACTAGATTATCATCAAAAAAAATCTCTGTATCTCTCTTTACTCTACCTCTAATTAGGACTAAAGAGTTAAAAGCATCTAATGGTCTATTAAATAGAAGCTCTATCTTTCCACCTGTACTCTTTTTTCCAAAAACTCTAGCCTTAATTACTTTTGTATCATTTAGAAAGATATTTGTATCTTGTGGTATAAAATCTAATAGATTTCTAAAGATAGTATGTGTAACTCTATTACTCTCTCTATTATAGACTAATAACTTAGCACTATCTCTAGGCTCTACAGGATATTTAGCTATAAGATGAGGTGGAAGCTCATAGTTATAGCTATTAGTTAAGAGTTCATCACTATTCATCTACTTTAACTGTTTTGGTTTCTCTGTAATATCTTCCTCTTCCTCATCATCACTATCATCTTTATATGGATTTACTATCTTTACAATAATAATAGATATAACATATAGCAAAATAAGAGGTCCTGCCATTAGAAGTTGAGTTATAACATCTGGTGGAGTTAATATTGCCGCAAATACAAAGCTAATCAAGACTGCATATCCAAAAAAATCTCTTAGATTTTTATCATCAACTAAACCCAACATTCCTAAAAAGAATAGAATAACAGGCAATTCAAATGCAACTCCAAAACCAAATAGTATCTTTGTAAAAATCCCTATATATTCATCTAATGTCTGTAAGAAGTTAACAATATTTCCTGCAAACATCCATAAAAATTGAAATCCAAAAGGGATAACAACCCAATATGCAAATGCACAACCAAGAAGAAACATAAAAGTTGATACACTTACAAATGGTATAACATATTTTTTCTCATGCTCATATAACCCAGGGGCAATAAAAGCCCAGATTTGAGAAAATACAACAGGTAGTGCAAATAGAAACCCTGTAAAGACTGAAATTTTTAGAGCTATAAAAAATATTCCAATCCCCCCAATAAATGGGTCTCCATGAACTATATTCACTAAAGGTGCTTTTGCAAAAGATATTATCTGTTGATTAAATCCAAAGGCAATAAAAGCAAAAATAATTACAGTAGCAAAAGATATAGCCAATCTTTTTCTTAACTCAACTAAGTGAGGTTTAATATCTTCAAACATTATTTGCTATCCTCTCCTCTTTTTTATCTTCTCTCTTTTTTAAAGGAATATTATCATCTTGCTTAGGCTCAACCTGTTTTGTTGAAGTTAATTTATCTAGGGACTCATTTAGAGTATCTATATTTTTAAAACCTTGAAGTTCACTTGATGCTTTATCCAATTTTGCCTTATAGCTTAAAGCCTCCTCTTTTAATTCAGATATTTTTATCTCACTATCTATTGCACTCTTTGCTTCAGTTATTGCATTTTTAGCACCCTTTATAAATTTTGCCACCTTTACCATAGCTTCTGGTAGTTTATCTGGTCCTAAAAATAGTATTGCTACAATTGCAATCATTAATATTTCAGTAAAACCCATTCCAAACATCTGTTTCCCTTATATTCAATTATTGTAATTTTATCTAAAAAGATTAAGAGTTAGATTTTAAGTAGTTAATAGTTGTCTCAATTAAATCATCATCATCTCTACTATATGATTTTAACATAATTCTATCCCTATTATCCCTAAATTCAATAAATATCTTCTCATTAGAGTTAACTATCTTTTTAATTCCCTGTTCTTTTGCTAAAACTTTTATAACCATAATATCTATAAATTGAGAAGAGATAGTATCTAATGTTCCAAATCTATCTGCTATCTCACTCTCTATCTTATAAACTTCATCAATAGAGTTAGATTGAGATAATCTTCTATATAGCTCTAATCGTAATCTATCTTCAGATATTAGCTCCTCACTTAAATAGGCATCAACAGTTAGTTTGATATCAACTTGAAAATTCTCCTCTTTATCTATACCACTAAGTTCTCTTATTGTATCTTCTAACATTCTAAGATAGAGTGAGTAACCTATCTGTTTGATATGTCCTGATTGTGCCTCTCCAATAATATTTCCTCCACCTCTTATCTCTAAATCATGAAATGCCAAAACAGCACCACTACCTAATTTAGAGTGTGACTCTAAGGCTAGAAGTCGTTTTTTTGCATTTTCACTTAAGCTCTCTCTATCTTCAACCATAAAGTAACAATATCCCTCTTTTCCACCTCTTCCAACTCTACCTCTTAATTGATGTAAATCTGCAATTCCAAATCTATCTGCACCATCAACTATAATACTATTTGCGTTTGGAATATGTAATCCTGACTCAATTATAGAGGTTGATAACATTACATCATACTCTCCCTCTTCAAATAGTAGCATATCTTTTTCTATCTGCAATGGCTTTATTTTAGAGTGTAAAATTGCTACTCTAAGCTTTGGAAGAAGCTCTTTTAATACTCTTGCCTTCTCTTCTATCTCTGCTATTGAGTTAAATACATAAAAAATCTGTCCACCTCTTCTAAGTTCTCTAGTTATTGCCTCTTTTATAATCTTTTTATCATAATTTTTTACAAAAGTTCTAACTCCTGCTCTATCTATTGGTGGAGTTAGAATTTCAGAGAATGTCTTAATTTTAGATAGTGCCATATTTAAACTTCTTGGGATTGGAGTAGCAGACATAGATAGAAGATGAACATCAATAGCCATCTCTTTTAGAGCCTCTTTCTGTTTTACTCCAAATTTATGCTCTTCATCAATAATAATTAGTGCTAATTTTTTAAATTTTGCTTTTAGTAGTGCATGAGTTCCAATAACAACATCAATCTTACCCTCCTCTAACCCTTTTAAGATTTGATTTTTCTCTTTTGTCTTTGTAAATCTATCTAACTTTGCTATATTTATATCATACTCTCTAAATCTATCTTTAAAACTCTTAAAGTGTTGAGTTGTTAAGAGAGTAGTTGGTGCTACAACCATAGATTGATAACCATTTTTCCATGCAACAAATACCCCATTCATAGCAACCTCTGTCTTTCCAAATCCAACATCAGCAGATAGTAATCTATCCATCATAACACCACTTGCCATATCATCTAAAATAGCTTCTATTGCCTCTTCTTGGTCTAGAGTATGAATAAATCCTGATTGACTCATAAAAATTTGATGCTCTACAAAATCTCTTTTTAATACAATTCCTCTTTTTAAATGTCTTTGAGCAGATAGATTGATAATATTCGAAGCTATTGAAAATAGTTTATCTTTAACTTTACCCTTTAATCTCTTAAAACTAGCCCTACCCATCTTATCTAACATAGGAGTAGTTCCACTATCTGCTATATATCTATCTATAACATTCAAATTTTCTACAGGAATTAAAAGTATATCACTATTTTGATACTCAATAACCACAAATTCTCTAGTTGAACCTAATACTTTTCTCTTCTCTATCCCTTTAAATAGTCCAATACCATAATTCTCATGAACAATAAAATCTCCAACTCTAAGTTCATCTAAAATAATAGAGGCTTTTTTAACTCTTTTTAATTTAATTGGTCTATTTAAAGAGATAATAACCTCTTTAGAAGATATTAAATTTACTATAATATCTTTATATATAAACTCTAAATTATTAAATGACTCTAGTTGACTACCTCTAATAAGAGATTTATGTCTAGCAATAATTTTTATTTTTTTATCTATATTTGATTTAATTATTGCATTTAAATTAATAACCTCTAAATCTCTATACTCTTTAGCCTCTTGAATAATGCCTATATTTTTAAAACTCTCTCTTGGGAGAAGTGGAGTATCTAAGCTATATATTTCATCTAACTCTAAACTCATATTTGAGCTAAATATTGAGTTAAAATAACTTTTATAGTCTATAGCAAAATCTTCTAAATACCAAAATCCTATACTATGAATATCTTTTACAAATATATTTAATTTGCTACTTTCCACTCTCTTTTTTATAATATTAAACTGTTGTTTATTTAAAGATAGAAAAGCAGGAGGAATTTTAATTATCTCAATCTCATCTTGAATACTTGTTTGTGTATCTATATTAAACTCTCTAATTGACTCTATCTCATTATCAAATAGAGATATACGATAAGCTAAAGTACTATTTATAGGTGAAATATCTATAATATTCCCTCTAAAAGAGACCTCACCCTTTTGAGTTACAATATCAACAGTAGAGTATCCCCAATATAATAATTTCTCTTTTAATTCATTTAAATTAATAGTTGATGCAAACTCAAGTTCTATAGAAGATATAAACTCCTCTTTAGGTAGAGGAAAAAGAAGTGTTCTTATTGGAGATATTAATAGCTTCTTTTTAGAACTATAATTAAAATATTTATGAAGAGTATTGATTAGTCCATATAACTCCTCTTGAAAAGGACGCAAATCATCACCATAAGAGACTCTTAAATCTGGTAATATAAATGCCCTATACTCTAAAAAAGTAGCTGTATTAGCAATACTAAGAGCTTCTTTATCATCTTTAGCAATAATTAGATGACTCTCTTTAGTATCTTTTAGATACTCATATATATTACTTTGACTCATCTATAAACTATCTAATATCCTAGTTTTTTAGGTTTTACTACATGTACATCTGTCATATTCTCTTGCATAACTCTACCAGATACAATTTTTGTCTCACCCTCAAATACTGCGTTTGGTTCAATTACAATATTATTAACAGTCACATCCCCATAGACTTTACCATAAGGCATAATATCTATAACTTCACCTAAGAAATTTCCATGAAATTCACCCGATACAAGTAATTTTTGTGCTTGAATATCCCCAAAAACTCTTCCACTTTTACCAACAACTACCTCACTACGAGATAAAATATTCCCCTCAAGCTCTCCATTTATTAGTATATTTCCATCACACCTTATTTCACCTTTAATTGCAGTACCAGGTGTAATAATACTAGCAGAGTTTGCTCGTCCTGTTTTCTTCTTCTTTTTACCAAAAAAAGCCATCTATTCTCCTTATTAAAAACTCACTTAATAGTGAATATTATAGCTAATTATTATTTATATTTGAGGTAAATATTTTTTTATAAAGCTTTCAACTACAAAAAATGAGCCAAAAATAAGATAAATCTCATCTTTATTAACATTTTCAAATATATTAAATTCTATAGATAAATTATTTAACTCTTTTTTTAAAAGCTTAATATCTACTGCCCTTTTAGTATCTATTGGGATAATCTCGACCCTCTTTATATGCTTCTTTAATATCCTCAATATAGTACTATAATCTTTATCTTTTAGGGCATTATACACTAAAACTATCCTTCTATCTCCATATTTATCATATAGAGCTTTAGAGATAGCCCTAGAGGCTAAAATATTATGCCCTACATCAATAATGATATTCGAAGAGATAGGATAAAATCTACCAAACAGTTTAACAGATTTTAAATCTTTTATACTATATGATAAATTTAAAATATCTAATGCACTTAATGCTAAATAAGCATTTTCATATAAATAATAGCTCCAGTTAAGCTTTTTAGTCAAAGATAAAACTCTCTTATTTTCTCCATCTAAAAAATATATATCTGCATTTATATTTTTTGCAATACTATATACCTCTTGATATGGTTGAAAACCTATAATAGCCTTTTTTTCTATGGAGTTTAATTTAGTTGTAGCTATCTCTTTAATAGAGTTACCTAAAAACTCTTGATGGTCAAATCCAATAGGAGTAATTATACTTAACTCTTTACTAACTACATTTGTAGCATCAAACTCACCACCAAGCCCAGCTTCTAATATTATAATATCAAGCTCCTCCATAGCTACAAGTGCTAAAAGAGTAGTATATTCAAAATAGCTCAAAGCCTCACTCATATCTTTACCTAAGATACTGTAGAGTCTCTTATGGGCTACATTTAGTGATTTATTATCAATATCATCTCCATCTATCCATATTCTCTCATTAAATCTTAATATATGTGGAGATGAGAAGTGTCCAACTCTTATACCTTGAAGATGTAAAAGAGTTGCCATAATTCTACCTGTACTACCCTTTCCATTAGTTCCTACTATATGAATAACTAAACTCTTTTTAATATGAGGTTTTAATATACGGTATGCTCTATGTACCCTTTTATGGTCTATCTTTTTATAGTAAAGAGGTTTATTTTTTAAAAAATCTTGAAAATCTATCTTATCTTCCTAATCACAACTACTACAAATAGGAGTATTGGCACTTCCACCTGCAAAATAATCTCCATCAAAACTAACTAAAGAGTATCTTCTATCATCTCCTAATGATTTTTTTAATCCTTCTATAGATAAAAATCCTAGTGAGTCAGCACCCATATTTTTAGCTATTTTACTTGGTGAATATTTTGTAGAGATAAGCTCTTCTTTTGTAGGAGTATCAATCCCATAACGACATGGATATTTAATCTCTGGTGCTGCTATTCTCATATGAACCTCTGTAGCTCCTGCATCTTTTAACATTTTTACTATCTGTTTAGATGTTGTTCCTCTAACTAAAGAGTCATCAACAATAGCTACTCTCTTACCCTCAATAACTCTTCTAATTGGTGATAATTTTAGTTTAACCTTAAGTTCTCTTATCTCTTGAGTTGGCTCTATAAAAGTTCTTCCAACATAGTGATTTCTTACAATTCCCATCTCAAAAGGAACTCCAAGTCCATCAGCAAATCCTCTAGCAGCAGCTACACCCGAATCTGGAACAGGTAGTACCAAATCAATATCAGCAGGTTGCTCTTTTGCTAGTTGTCTGCCCATTTTAAGACGCATATCATATACATTTTTACCATCAATAATAGAATCAGGTCTTGCAAAATAGATATACTCAAATGCACAAGGTCTATAATCTGGTTTAAAAATCTGCTCTGAGAATGGCTCTTTTCCTTTCTCAAAGGTAATCATCTCTCCAGGTCTTACATCTCTTATAAATTCAGCACCAACTAAATCAAAAGCACATGTCTCAGAAGCAACTATCCATGTACCATTTTTAAGTCTCCCTAAACTAAGAGGTCTAATCCCAAATCTATCTCTAATTACAAACATTTTACTACGACTCTGAATAGCTAAACAGTAAGCACCTTCAATTTTTTTTAGCATATCTTTAATTCGAGCCTCTAGTTTATCCTCTTGACTTTTTGCAATGAGATGTACTATATTTTCAGTATCCATTCCTGTCTGAAATATAGCACCTCTATTAATAAGTCTATTTCTAACCTCATATTTATTAACTAAATTTCCATTATGTGCTACAGATATTTCACCCAATTTATATCTTGCAAAAACTGGTTGTGCATCTAATATAGAATCATCTCCTGCTGTAGAGTACCTATTATGTCCAATAGCACAACAACCCTCTAATCTTTTTAGAATATCTTGATTGAAAACCTCTGTTACTAATCCTCTATCTTTTACAAGACGAATTTTTTTGCCATCAGCAGATGAGATACCTGTTGACTCTTGACCACGATGTTGCATTGAAAATAGCGCATAGTATGCAATCTTAACTGCATCTTCATCACCATAAACACCTACAATAGCACACATTCTATATACCTAAGCAGTCATTTATTGTATAAAAACCACTCTCCTTATCTACAATCCATTTAGATGCTCTAATTGCACCCTTAGAGAATGTCTCTCTACTAGTTGCTGTGTGGTTAAGCTCTAAAAATTCTCCATCACCATAAAATCCAACAGTATGTCGTCCAACAATATCACCACCTCTTAGTGCCATAACTGCTATCTCATCTTTGCTTCTTGCACCAATCTGTCCATCTCTACCAGAGATACGAACTTTATCTAGCTCTAGTCCCCTACCTTTAGCTGCAAATTCACCTAAAGTAAGAGCTGTTCCACTTGGTGCATCAACTTTGTATCTATGATGCTGTTCAACTATCTCTATATCAAAATCTCTAAGAGTAGCAGATACCTGTTCTACTAACTGTTTTAGTAGTGCAATACCTGCTGACATGTTAGATGAGTACAATATTGGCATCTCTTTAGAGGCTTCTAGTAAAAGATTTTGTTGATGTTCATTAAAACCTGTAGTAGCAATTACTAATGGAGTAGGATTTTTAAGTGCATTTTCACATAAATCCTGAGTTGCAATAGGTGCAGAGAAGTCTATAACTACATCACTCTCCTTTAATACCTCTTCCATACTATTTGTAATAATAACACTTTTAGGAACAGATACTTTTAACTCATCAAATACATGTAATATAGCTAACTCTAACGCATCATCTTCTAGTACATTTTTAATGAGATACTCTCCCATTCTACCTGTACTACCTACAATTCCTACTTTTATCATTTTTTAATCCTACTAATTTGTTTATATGTAATTATACAAAAAAATGTATAATTTACTCATTTAGCTCTCTTCTTGAAGATATGAGATAACTTGAAGTGCAGCTACCGCTCCATCTCCAGCAGCAGATACTACCTGTTTTGGTGCTTCTATTCGCATATCTCCTGTAGCATATAACCCTTTAATAGAGGTTCTCATGCTAAGGTCAACAACAACTTGTCCCCAATCACTCATATCACATATAAAATTACCACCTTCATCTTTTAATACACTATTATTTACATTGTGTCCTACAAATATAAATAGTCCTGGAACTTTAAGATTTGACTTTTCATCTGTTTTTATATTTTTTAATCTTACTCCAGTTACACCCATCATATCACCCTCTATCTCTTCAATAATAGTATTAGTGATAATTTCAATATTATCTATATTTTTTATTCTATCTACTGTTGTAGGAGATGCTCTAAAACTATCTCTTCTATGGATTAGATAAACTTTTGAGCAGATATTAGATAGATAATGTGCCTCTTCAAGTGCAGTATCTCCACCACCTAAAACTGCTACCTCTTTATCTTTATAAAAAAATCCATCACAAGTAGCACAAGTACTAACTCCCCTACCCCAAAACTCATCTTCACCTTTAATTCCTGTTCTTTTAGGTGTACTACCAGTTCCAACTATAACTGTTTTAGCCTCAATAGAGTTACCATCTTCTAAAGTTACTACAAAGTGTTCTTTCTCTTTAGATACTCTTTCTACCTTTTTCATCTCATGTTTTAAACCAAAAGCAAAACACTGCTCTTGCCATGTCTCCATAAAATCCATACCAGTTTTACCATGTTGATAAAATCCAGGATAGTTCTCTATCTCACTACTCTGAGTAATCTGTCCTCCTGGCATTCCCATCTCAAACATAACTACATTTTTAAGTCCACCACGAGTCGTATAGAGTCCTGCTGTAAGTCCTGCTGGACCTCCACCAATAATTGCACAATCTAACATTGAAAAATTCCTTATATTGTAATATTGTAGTATGAGCCAAAAATGACTCATAAAAAATTAAGAGATTAAATTAAAGTATAGCATTAATTTTTGATGCAAAAGCATCTTTAGAAGCAGCACCTACCATTTGGTCAACAACTTGCCCATCTTTAAAGAATAGAATTGCTGGTATTGAGCGAATACCGTATTTAACAGCCAACTCCTGCTCTTCATCTGTATTTACTTTTGCTATTGTTGCTCTTCCATCAAAATCTTCTGCTAACTCTTCAACTACAGGAGCTATCATTCTACAAGGTCCACACCAAGGCGCCCAAAAATCCACCATTGTTACACCATTTGCTACAGTAGCATCAAAATTATTTTTTGTTAATTCAACATATTTTGCCATATTACATATCCTTTTTGTTTATATTTTTCTTTTTAATGCAAAATTATACATTAATTCGTTTAAACCTCTATTTTTTCTTATTGGTTTAAGAACTTGAATTTATAACTTAACTTTTTTAATTTGTCAAGTCCTATCTAGTAAAATCTCTGGATATGCTAAAGAACGACTCCCATCTATAGCTTTAGTTGATGCCCCTTTAACGGTATATACAAATGATATTTTAGGCTCATCTGTACTATTTCTATTTGCTCTATGTAGAAGACGAGAGTGAAAAATAACTATATCTCCCTTATTTAAAGCAGTTAACACTTTTGTTTCTATAAGTGACATATTTTGTTTATAATCATCTCTGAAATAATCTTTATTATCAAATTGATTGCTACTAAAACTCATTTTATGACTCTTAGGGATAAACTCTAAAGCACCATTTTGACTATTTTCATCCCCTAAAGCTAGCCAAATGCTTATTAAATTACTATCTGTAAAACTCCAATATCTTATATCTTGATGCCAATTAGTCTCACTACTCTTTTCTGGCATTTTAGTCATAATAGAGTTGTGATGTGCTGTGGTAATTACTACTTGGTCATCTAAAATCTGTTCTAAAATAGGACGAATTTTTCTATTTTCCATCCAATTTTTAAATATAGTATCTCTACTATATACTTGTCTTAATCTTCTAATAGTACCTTGATTTAGAGTACTATTATAATCAATAACATTAGTTCTATACTCTTTAGAGTGATTATGATACTCAACTTCTCTCTCTATTGGTTCTATCTGATATTTTATATGTATTTTAGCTATATCTAAGATAGCATTACACTCTCTTTTATCTGCAAAATCTTTTAATATTATAAAACCATTTTGATTAAATAAGTTAAGTTCATTTTGATTTAATCTCATATCCACCCTTTATATAACTAAAATGTAACTAAAATGTAACTAAACTATTATACAATTTGATTATTAAAATAATAGGAGTATTTTATGAAAAAAATTATACTATCAACAGTGGTTATGGGAACGATAGGATTTGCAGGAGGAGATATTACAGAACCATCTAGTTATGTAAATAGTGATAATAACAGTGCAGATATAGAGATGCTAAAAGAGGAGCTTAGCCGTGTAAAGGATAAACTTACAAAACTTGAAAATAGAAAACCTATAGAGGTTAAAAGTAAAGTTATACAAAAAGAGCCTAAACATCATGGAGTTACTATAAAATCTCATGCAGGTGTTATTAAATTAAATGGAACACACTATTTAGGTTTTGTTAATAGTTCACCTAAAAAGGGAGATAGTACAAATAAATTTGAGACAAGAAGAAACTACTTCCAAGCTAAAGCATACTTTAAAGAAAATCCAAAAGATTATGTAAGAATTACAATGGATACTCATGATACAAAAGATGGAGAGAGTAATATAAGACTCAAATATGCTTATCTATTCTTAAATAATATTTTACCACACACAGGAGTAGAGTTTGGACAGGCTCATAGACCTTGGATTGATTATGAAGAGCATAATGGTTGGTTCTATCGTTCAATCTCTAAAACTCTAGTAGAGGCTAAATATGGAGCTGATATTACAAACTCTGCTGATAGAGGTATTAATTTTAAAACGAAATTAGACTACTTTTCAAGTGAATTAGGAGTATTTAATGGTGAGGGATACCATAATAAAGAGGATGGTCGAGGGTTAAGTAAAGAGTGGAGATTAACAGGGCATATTTTAGGAACTGGTAAAAGGAAATCTAAAAAATCTCTAACCTATGCAAATATATCATTTTTTGGACAACAAAATAGCAAAAGTAATAAACATGGAAATAAAGATTTAAACTGGATGGGGCTACATGCTGTATATAATCAACCTCTATTTTTAGTAGCAGGTGAATATATTGATGTCTCTGATGGAATTGCCTCTAAAAAGGGGACAGGATACTCTGTAAATGGAGAGTATAGATTTATGTCTAAATTTAGTCTATTAGGAAGATATGACTATTTTGATATGGATGATAACTCTGGAGATAAAAAAAGAGCAATAGCTGGTCTATCTTATGAATATAACAAAAATGTGGAATTTATTCTAAACTACCTTAAAGAGGGAGGGGATAAATTAAATGACACTCAAAAGAGAGATGCTTTTATGATAACTGCAGAAGTTGAATGGTAAAATTACCCAATTTTGGGTGATTTATCTATCTATTTTTTTCTAGAAAAACATCAATAGAGATTGCTTCAAAATTTCCATCAATCTCTTTTTTTATCTCAATTCCTCTAACACCAACATATTTTCGTACAACTTCAACTATCTCTTTTTTTAGATTATCCATAAAAGGGTATATATCTTTTACCCCTCTATCGGACATAATAGCAATACTTAATCTATCTTTTGCTACAGATGCACTTTTTCTTCTTCTCCAAAAATCAAACATTATCTAAATATTCCCACTAATTTTTTTAATATACTAGTATCTGTGACCTCAACATCTTTCATATCAATCTTCTTTCCACATAGACGAGCTGATATTCTCTTATAAGCTTGACCTGCAATTGAATGTTTATCTAATATTACAGGTTTTCCTTGATTTGAGGCATCAATTACACCATTATCTTCAGGAACTTTTCCCACAAGTTTAATATTTAGAATATCTAAAATATCATCACTCTTTAACATCTCACCACTCTGAACCATATCTGGTACAATTCTATTGATAATAAGATATTTAGCAACTTCCCCACCATCTTTAACCTTTTGAGACTTAGAATCTAATATCCCAATAGCTCTATCTGCATCTCTAATTGATGATACTTCTGGATTAACGACAATAATAGCTGCATCTGCAAACTCTATTGTATGTTCAAATCCACTCTCAATTCCAGCAGGAGAATCCAATATGACATAATCAAAATTCTCTTTTAACTCTTTTATTAATTTTTGAACCTTTTTAGAGTTTAAAACTCTCTTATCTTTACTCTGAGAAGCTGCTAAGAAACGAAGATTATCATTTACTTTACTCTTAATTAAAGCCTGTTTTAGAGATGCTTCACCATCCATAACTTGGACTATATCATATACAACACGATTTTCCAAACCTAAAATCATATCTAAATTTCTCTGTCCAATATCAAAATCAACAACAGCACATCTTTTTCCATTCATAGCCACACCTAAACCGAGATTAGCAACTGCTGTAGTTTTTCCTACTCCACCTTTTCCACTAATTACTGCTATTACGATACCCAATTTATCTCCTTTCTAAAAACAGGGTTAATAACTATCTCTTCACCTTTTAATTCTACCCTGTTTAATCTATCTTCTAAAAATTTACTATCAATTTTAACACCATGAAATATTATATTTGCTTTAGGTGAAGCCATTATTATCATAAAATTACCATCGCACCTAATAGAGCCTTCAACTAATTTTGTAATAATTAAGTTTCCACTACTATATATCTTAGCACCACTATTTACACGATTTAAAAGAAGTAAATCTCCATCTATATTTATCTCTCTACCACTACGGACTATTTCATCTATTACTCTTAGATTATTTTGAAGTCTATTTGAGAGTTTTTCTAACTCCGTTTGAGCAATAATTCTATCTATATCACACTCTCTCTTCTGTAGAGAAAACTCTTTTTCAAGTGCCTTTCTTGACCTTCCTTTTGGAAGTTTTATATTATTAATAAAAATTAGAGATTTTGAGTTTAGATAGTTTTTAATATTTTGACTTAAATAACCATTTATAACAATAAGATGATCCTTAAAAAGAGTATAATTTGTATTAAAAAAGGAGATAAACTTCTCTTCATCGTCAATACTACACTCATAAACCTTAATTGAATACTGTTTACTTTGCAAGATAGACTCCCTAAGATGTTATAATCTATGACATATTACCATTTTATCTTTTTTCTATTGATAATGTGATTAAATAGAATATAAATATAAAAAATTTTATATTATTTTTTATTATCTTTGATATAATCTTAATTATGAAAAACAGAATTATATTAATTATTATATATTTTATATTCACAGGCTGTACTATAACACCTCTTATTGCACGAGGTAATATTAATAGTAAAATTACTATCTTAGACCAGAGAAGTCTTATATTTTTAGATAGAAATGGTATCCCTTTTGAAGGTATCTCTGATTTAACCTATGATAAAAAAAGGCATAGATTATATATGATAGGAGATAGAGGATATTTCTACTCTTTTTACGCTAAATTTAATAGAAAGATAGAAAAGCTCAAATATTTAAATGCATTTCATATTAAAGCATTAAATGGTAAAGTTATACATCCAGATATTGAAGGATTAACTCATAATAACAGAGACGAACTTATAGCCTCATTTGAGAGGTATCCAAGAGTAAAAAAGATAACTAAAGATGGAAGATTAGTTATAAACTATAAAATACCTAAAAAACTACAAAATAGACATATTTATAGAAGTAGAAATAGTATGTTGGAAGCAGTCGCATATCACCCTAAATATGGAATATTAATAGCCTCTGAATATCCTATTAATAGACAAAAAAATATAAATCAGACAATATACTCTCTAAATGGAAAAGAGTGGCATTTTAAAGCTCAATCATATCCCAACTCTGCCATTACAGCTTTAGAGGTAATGGATGATGGAAATATCTTAGTATTAGAGAGAGCATATAAAGGATTAACCTATCCTATCTATATTACACTAAAAAAGGTTTATTTAAATAGATGTGATAGATATAGAAATTGTAAATCAGAAGTTTTAGAGATATTTAATAGTGATAATGGAGGAGGATACAACAATTTTGAAGGTTTAGCTAGAGTTGGAAAAGATAGATATCTAATGGTTTCAGATAATAATGGACACTTTCTTTTATCTACTATGCTTATCTATTTCAAAGTAAACAAATAAATAATTTCATTTTTATTGCTAACTATATTGATAATATTCTTTCCTATGTAATATAAAATATAAATTAGGAACAGATGATAAAAAAGATAAAAATACTTCTAACAGAAGATAAAAAAATTAACCAAGATATTATATTAGGACTTTTAGAAGATAGTAAATTTGAAATAGATATTGCAAATAATGGAAAAGAGGCTGTAGAAAAATGCAAATATATTAATTATGCTCTAATTTTAATGGATATTGATATGCCTATAATGAATGGTTATGAAGCCACAGAACAGATAAGAATATTAGATGAGAATATACCTATTGTAGCACTTTCAGCACATGTCGATAGCTATGCAATAAAAAAAAGTAGAGAGGTAGGAATGAATGAGTATCTCTCTAAACCAATAGAGCCTAAAAGGCTATATAAAACATTTTTTAGATATATTATATAATATTTTTTTATAGAGGGGAATATTATGGAAAATATACAGTTACCATACTTTCAGAATATAGATACAAATATAGGTTTAAAATATTTAAATAATAACAAAAAATTATATCTTAAAATATTAAATAATTTCCTACATCGTTATAGAGATTTAAAGATAGATAGATTAAAAGATAATGAAACAAAAGATATGATACACGGTATTAAAGGGCTCTCCTCTACACTTGGTATGATAAATTTAAATAAAGTAGCAACAACTATTCATAATAATAAGAATATAGATAAATTAAAAGATTTTTCAAAAGAGTTATCTATTGTTATTAATGAATTAATTTTAGTATTTGAAAAAAGTAAAAATAGAACTATTCTACTTATGAGTGATAAGATAATAGATATTGATATTTTAGTTGAAGTTTTTGATGATAAATACGATGTAGTTGTTGCATTAGATAATAATAGTGCATTAGACACTTTAAAAGAGGAGTCAATATCAATTGTTCTATTAGATACTACTATAGATAATATAGATATTTTTGAAATATATTCTTATATTAAAAAGATGAAAATACCAATAATATTACTTATTGAAGATAGTAATAAAGTAAATATTAATAAAATTTTCGATATCAACTCCATTGAGTATATTTTAAAACCAATAAATATTAAAAAGTTAGAAGATAAAATAGATAGATACTTAAATTAATTAATTTTAAGTTAATCTTTATACTTTATAATAAATATTATTTTTTAAGTTTAATTTAATATTTAAAGAGATATACTTCTAATATTAACATTAAAGGAGAGACAATGAGAGTATTTGCAATATATATAATACTTACTATATTTACATTTGCAGATATTGCTATCATAACATCCCCTAAAAATCCCCTTAAAGGAGTTACAATAGAAGAGTTAGCTAAAGTATATTTAAAAAAAATAGATACTATTAATGGGATAAAGGTGATACCGATAGATAATAAAGATGGTTATAATGAATTTTGTAAAAAGGTTATAAAAAAAACACCCAAACAGTTACATGCATATTGGATGAAAGAGATATATAGAGGAAATAAACAGCCTCCAGAAAGATTATCAACTTCTCAAATAGAAAAGAAAATAAAACAAAATCCAAAAGTTATATCTTATACTAAAAATAAATTGACAGGAAAAATCTTAATAACTATTAGATAATTTTTTCTTAAAATATGATATCATTTCCTCAAGATTTAAATAAGGGGGAAATAGATATCAAGATATTTAATTTTACTATAACTGAGAAAATTCGTATTATATTTATAATTATTTTACTCTTTTTTGTAGTCTATATATCAATAAGTTATCAATTCACAAGAGATAGTGTTAATGAATTAAATAGTATTGAACTAAAAAAATCTCAAATTGCCTTTTTAGATAGAGAAAATCTAGCTATTTTAAAAAATATGATTACACAATTTAATGATGTTGCTACAACAAAAGAGATAGATGGATTAAAGAAGATAGAAAAGAGTAAAATTGAAATTGATAAAAGATTAAATGAATTAAGTAAATATAATAATAGTAATATAATAGACAAACAAAAAAATATGCTTCAAGAGTTTTATAATATTGGAGTAAAAACAACTAAAGATGTTATAGTCAAAGGAAACAGTAGATATATTAAATCTTTTCAGAATATTAGAGATAAAATAAGAGATTTATATGAAAATCAAAAGATAAAATCCTATAATATTTTAAAAAAATCAATTAGAAAGATATCTGAAAATACACATAGATATTTTCAACTCTCATTCATACTCTCTGTTTTAGGATTAATTGTTATTATAAGTATGGCTCTATACCTAATATATAGTATTAGAAGTAGATTTGAAAAGGTATATAAATCTTTAGATAATCTTATAAAAGAGAAGCCAGATTTTTCAAAAAAGATGATACCTAAAAGAGATGATGAGATAGGTATGATTGTTAATGGATTTAATAGAGTACAATCTAGACTTGAGAGAGATTTTATTAGGCTAAATAGACTTAAAATAAAAGCAGAAGAGACATCTAAACTCAAATCAGAATTTCTAGCAAATATGTCACATGAGATAAGAACACCTATTAATGGTATTGTTGGTATGAGTTATTTAGTACTTCAAACAAATCTTACAACTAAACAGAGAAACTATATAGAAAAGATTGAAAATTCTGCTAAATCACTACTATCTATCATTAATGATATATTAGATTTATCCAAGATAGAATCAGGAAAACTTATTATTGATAAGGTTGAATTTAATTTAGATAAATTAATAGAAAATACATTAGACTTGATAAAGTTTCAAGCCAGAAAAAAAAGAATAAAAATTAAAATAGAATATGATAAAAATACTCCTAAAAAGTTATATGGAGATAGCCTAAGAGTATCTCAAATTCTAAATAATCTATTTAGTAATGCTGTAAAATTTACACAAACTGGAGGTAAAATAACTCTATCTGTAAGTAGAATAGCTAAAAATAGATTTAAATTTATAGTAAAAGATACAGGTATTGGTTTAACTAAAAAGGAGCAAGAGAAAATTTTTAAAGCATTCTCTCAAGCTGATGGAAGTACAACTAGAGATTATGGTGGTACAGGTTTAGGACTTACAATATCTAAACAGCTTGTTGAACTTATGAATGGTAAGATATGGGTTGAGAGTGAATATGGAGTAGGTAGTAGTTTTATATTTGAGATTGAATTAAAAGAGGTGAAAGAGAAAAAAGAATCTATAAAATATATAGTACCTATAAGTAGAGATAAAAAATTACGATGTAATATAAATATGCTTAGAGGATGTAAAATACTACTTGTTGATGATAATGAGATAAATCAAGAGATAGTTATGGGTTTATTAGAGAACTCTAAAATAGAATTAGATATTGTATCTAATGGAAAAGAGGCAATAGATAGATTTAAACCAAATATATATACACTTATTCTTATGGATATACAGATGCCAATTATGGATGGATATGAGGCTACAAAAATTATTAGACAAAAAGATAAAAATATTCCTATCATTGCAATTACAGCAAATGCAATGAAAGATGATATTGCTAAAAGTCTAAATTCTGGAATGAACTCACATATAAATAAACCAATAAATGTAGAGGAACTATATGAAACTATATTAAAATATACACCTCCTAGTACTATAAATAGATCTACTATTACTGTACAAAATAGAATATTCTATAAATTAAGAGATGCTCTAAAGAGCAGAAGACCCAAGCGATGTAATAGCGTTATACAAGAGATAGAGGGTTATAATCTATCAGATGAAGAGATAGAGATATTTACAAAAATTAAAACTTTAGTAAAAAGTTATAAATTTGATGTAGCATTAAAGATATTGAATATTGAAGAAAATTAATGTTAATATACGAAAAAAGATATAATTTAATGAGAAAAGTTTTAGAGGTTAAAAATATCTCCAAAGTATATAAAATCTATAAGAATAGTTTTGATAGATTAAAAGAGATTTTTTTTAAAAAAAGTTATCATAGAGAGTTTATAGCAAATGATAATATCTCCTTTAGTCTGTTTGAGGGGGAGACTTTAGGTATTATTGGAGTTAATGGAGCTGGAAAATCGACAATTTTAAAGATTATCGCAGGTGTAATTGAGCCAACCTCTGGAGAGATTATTAGAGGTGGTAGAGTTACTGCACTACTTGAACTTGGAACTGGATTTAACCATGAGATGAGTGGATATGATAATATCTATCTAAATGGAACTCTAATTGGTATGACAAAAAGAGAGATAGATAGAAAGATAGATGATATTATAGATTTTAGTGAGTTGGGTGATTATATATATGAACCTATTATGACCTACTCATCTGGTATGAGTATGAGATTGGCTTTCTCTATTGCAATATTCTCTGAACCTCAAATATTAATTGTAGATGAGGCTCTAAGTGTAGGAGATGCACATTTCTCATCTAAATGCACAAGAGCATTAAAAGAGAGGAAAGATGAGAATATGTCTATTATATATGTATCTCATGATTTAAACTCACTAAAGATTTTATGTGATAGAGTAATTTTATTGAATAATGGAAGAATAACAAAAGTTGGAGAGCCTGAAGATGTAATAAATAGTTATAATTTTTTAATATCGGCTCTAAATGATAGAGATGAGAAGATGACCATTAAAGAGTCTAAAAGCTCCTATGGAACATTTGACATAGAGATAGTAGAGGTTAATATAATAGGTGAAAGTTCAAAATCAAATCTAATCAGTTCAGGAGAAAATACTGAGATTAGACTTAAAATAAAATCTAAAAAAGATTTATCAAATATGACTGTTGGTATAATGATTAGAGATAGGTTTGGTCAAGATATTTTTGGAACAAACACCTTTTACCATAATATAGATATAAATTTTCAAAAAGATAGTGAGTATATCTGTAGCTTTAGTATGCCTCTAAATATAGGAGTAGGCAAATATAGCCTAACAACAGCTATACACTCAAAAGAGACACATCTTGAAAACTGCTCCCACTGGTTAGACCATGCGTCTGAATTTGAAGTAGCAGGAATTAAGGGAAATCAATTTATTGGGATATCGAGACTTGAGCCTAAAATTAGATTGGAGAGAGATGATAGAGATAAATAGTTCAAAAATAGATAAAGAGATTTTAGAAAAAGAGATAAATTATATATTAGATTATTATGAAAAACATCCAAAAAAGAGAAAAGAAATATCTAAAATCGATAAAAAAAACAAAGTTTATATATTAGAAGATTTTACAAAATATTATGATATAGAATTTATACAAAATATATATAAAGTTGTATTAAATAGGGAGCCTGATGATTTAGGATTAAAACATAAATTAGAACTTTTAAGAGGTGGGAAACGCTCAAAGAGTGAGATATTAGCCCTCATTAGATTTTCAAAAGAGGGAAGAGAGCAAAATGTTCCAATCTTAGGTATTAAAAAGAGATATATTTTAGCTATACTATATAAGATTCCAATCTTAGGATACTTTTTTAAATTAATAATAAACCTCATCACACTTCCGAGATTAATAGAGAGATTAAACCGTTTTGAATCTCACTATTTTATAGTAAATCAAGAACAGAATAGTAAGATAGAAAATATAGACAAGACTCTAAATAGTAAAATAGAAGATATAAATAAGAGTTTAAATAGTAAAATAGAGAATATAGATAAAACTCTAAATAATAAAATAAAAGATATAGATAAGAGTTTAAATAATAAAATAGAGAATATAGATAAAACTCTAAATAGTAAAATAAAAAATTTAGAACTTTATATAAAAGAGATAAAAAGAGCAAAAGAGGCTTTAATAGAGTTAGAGAGTAATTTAGATAATTTTATTAAAAATATAAAAGAAAATAAAGATAATCCTAAGACTCTTAAATTTTTAGAAAAAGAGAAGAGTCGTATATTAGATGAATTATATATATCATTTGAAGACAGATTTAGAGGAAGTAGAGAAGATATTAAAAATAGACAGAAATATTATATCCCTTTTATTAAAGAGGTAATTAAAGAGGGAGATATTATCGTAGATATTGGTTCTGGGAGAGGTGAGTGGTTGGAGCTTTTAAAAGAGAATAGTATTAACTCTATAGGTATTGATTTAAATAGGTTAATGGTTAAAGAGTCAAAAAAATTGGGATTAAAGGTTATCTGTCAAGATGCAATCAGTTATCTAAAATCTCAAAAAGATAACTCTATTGGAGGAATCACAGGTTTTCATATAGTAGAGCATCTACCTTTTGAGATTTTAATATCTCTATTGAATGAGTCATATAGAGTATTAAAGGAGGGGGGAATGGTTATCTTTGAAACTCCAAATCCTGAAAATATCTTAGTTGGTTCATCCACATTTTATACAGACCCAACCCATATTAACCCCATTCCACCAGTTACTTTAGAGTTTTTAGCTCAAAATAGAGGATTTTCTAAAGTTAAAATAGTTAGACTTCACCCAATAAAAGAGCCATCTTTTATAGATATACCAAATGCTCAAGATATTAATAATCTAATTTTTGCCTCAACAAAGGCACAAGACTACTCTATTATAGGATATAAATTATGAGACAAAAGATAGAAATTCATCAATTCTCCCCAAGTGCTATTAGTGGAGATGGAATTGGAAATGGTATGTTCTATCTACAAAGGGTATTAAGAGAGCTTGGATTTAAATCTAATATATATGCTGAAGATATTGAACCCTCTCTTAAAAAAAAGGTAATATCATATAAAAAGATTAAAGATGACATAGACTCAATTTTATTTATACACTACTCAATATATTATGATTTTTCTAAATGGATAGATGGATTAAAATTACGAAAAATTATGATATATCATAATATTACCCCATACCATTTCTTTAAAAAAAATACTTTACTATATAATCTATGTAAAAGAGGGGTAGAGTATCTACCAAAGCTTTCATCTAAAGTAGAGGGTGCAATTGGAGATTCTAAATTAAACTCCAAAGAGTTAAGAGAGAGTGGATTTAAAAATATAGAGACTATTCCATTTTTAATAGATAAAGATAGAATTTTAGAGGCTAAATGGGACTATAAAAAATTTGATAACTTAGTAGATAATTTTAATATAATATTTATTGGAAGAATTGCAAGAAATAAGGCTCAAAGAGATTTAATTGAAATAGCAAATATATATAGCAAAATTAATATTAATTTTAAGTTATATATTATAGGAGGAGTTACCGATTTAGAGTATCAAAAGGAGTTAGAGGAGTTAATAGATAGATATAATTTAAAAGATTTCGTTATATTAACAGGAAAAATACCTAATGAAGAGTTATATAGCTACTATAGAGCCTCAAATATATTTCTATCTATGAGTGAGCATGAGGGATTTGGTATTCCTTTAATTGAGGCTATGCTATTTAATGTTCCCGTGATTGCATATAATAGTAGTAATATAAAAGATACTATGAATGGTGGTGGAGTTTTAGTTAATAAAAAATCCTTTCAAGAGATTGCAGGAGTTATAGAGCTGATTAGAGTAAATCACGCCTTTAAGAGAGAGATTATAAAGACTCAAAAGAGAGCAATAGAGATATATAAACATCAAAATATTGTAAATAAGTTAATATATTATCTCAACTCAATTGGAGTTGAGGTTCAGAAAAATATAAAATATAGTAAAAGTGAGAGAATTGAATATCAATTTGAAGGTCCATTTGATAGTTCCTACTCTTTAGCTATTTTAAATAGATATTCAGCTTTAACATTTGAAAAGATATATTCTAATCGAGTATCTCTATTCTCTACTGAAGGTAGTGGAGATTATTTTCCAAATAGAGAGTTTTTAAAAACAAATCCAAAAATAGAGAAAATCTATAAAAAATCTCAAAAAGGATTAAATGCCAAAGTTGTGTTAAGAAATCTATATCCTCCAAGAGTTAGTGGAATGAGAGGAGATTTTAATATCTTAAACTCCTACGGTTGGGAGGAGTCTGGATTTCCAAGAAGATACATAGAGCAGTTTAATCAAAATTTAGATGGCATAACAGTAATGTCAGAGTATGTTAAATCTGTTTTAATTAGTAATGGAGTTACTGTGCCAATAGAAGTAGTTGGATTAGGGGCTAATCATATATTAAAAGTTACTCTAAAACCAATAGAGTTAAATACAACTAAAAAATTTAAATTTTTACATATCTCATCATGCTTTCCTAGAAAAGGTATAGATATTCTACTTAAAGCCTATAGAGAAATATATACAAAAAAAGATAGTGTAACACTTATAATAAAAACATTTCCAAATCCTCATAATAGTATTGAAGATGAGGTTAAAAAGATACAATCAGACCCTAACTCTCCAGAGATTATACTAATTAATAGAGATTTAGATGACTCTAATATAGCATGGTTATATCAAAATAGTGATGCACTTGTTGCTCCAAGTAGAGGAGAGGGGTTTGGACTACCTATGGCAGAGGCTATGCTATTTAGTCTGCCTGTAATTACTACCAATTTTGGAGGACAGGTCGATTTCTGTAGAGAAGATACAGCGTGGTTAATAGACTACTCCTTTGCCAAAGCCAAAACTCATCTAAATCTATTTAACTCATACTGGGTAGAGCCTGATATAGAAGATTTAAAATCTATTTTAAAAAAGATTGTAACACTATCTAAGGAAGAGAAGAGATTAAAAACAGAAAAGGCGTATAAGCTTATATCTAATAGTTTTAGATGGGAAGATTATGCCTATAAAACAGAAGAGTTTATTAAACAATTGGATAATCAAGAGATATTTCCATCTCAAGAGATAAATCTTGGGTGGATTAGTAGCTATAATACAAAATGTGGAATTGCTACATATTCGGAGTTCTTACTAAGAGAGTTTAATAGTAGATTTAATATAACCATTTTTGCAAATAGTTCAGATGAGGTTATAGAAAAATCAAAAGAGAGTAGAGTTATTAGATGTTGGAAGAGTAGAAATGATATAAGCAATCAAGAGTTAATCGATAATATATTGGAGAGAAATATATCGATAGTAGTTATAAATTTTAATTTTAGTTTCTTTTCAATACAAAACTTAAAAAATATGATAGAAGAATTATTTGAGAATGGACTAAAGATTATAATAATTTTTCATAGTGTAGCAGATATTACTATTAAAGGATTAGAGGCATCTCTAAAAGAGATAAAAGATAGTCTAAGATTGGTTAATTATCTTTTAGTTCATACCATAGATGATGTGAATTTTTTTAAAAATATGAGATTATCCAATATGGCACTTCTACCTCATGGCATTCAAAATAGAGATAGAGAAATAGAAGAGATAAAAAAGATAAAAACTATTGCAACTTATGGATTTCTTCTTCCACATAAAGGAGTATTAGAGCTAATAGAGGCTTTTGCTATTTTAAAGGAGAATTTTAAAGATTTAAAACTTCTTTTAATAAATGCAATATATCCAATAGCGGAGTCTGAAGAGTACTATAAATTATGTAAACAGAAAATAGAGGAATTAAGATTAAATGATAGTATAGAGATGCATACAGATTTTTTAACAGACCATGAGTCATTTAAACTATTAGATAGTAGTGATTTAGTTATTATGCCATATAGAAAAACACAAGAGTCATCAAGTGCATCAGTAAGATATGCAATATCTACAATGAAACCAATAGTTTGCACTCCTCAACCTATATTTAATGATGTATCTGATATTGTCCATTTTACAAAAGGGTTTAACCCTGAAGAGATGGCATATTCCATAAAATATCTAATAGAAAATCAAAATATATTATATAATAAAATAGATAGGCAAAAAGAGTGGATAGAGGAGCATGATTGGAGTTATATAGCTAGAAAATTGCAATCATTTATAATTAATTAGTAAAAAAATGTTTGGCTACCTCCGTTTTATTCTATCAATATTGGTAATGTTATCCCATCTTAATATTAGATTTTTTACCCTAAATCAGGGGGTATTTGCAGTTACAATATTCTATATCTTAGCTGGATTTGTAGTCTCATATCTATATAGCTCTATTATTCCAAATAGAAAATATAAGATATTGTTATTTTATAGAGATAGAATAAATAGGATATTTCCACTATATCTATATATATTAATATTAACTATAATATTTCTTCTATTAACTCATTATGGAAATCCAAATTTTACTATTCTAAAGCTTTTCTATAATATAACGATTATTCCACTAAACTACTATATGTATATAGACAGCACCATACTTACAAACCCCTCTTGGTGTCTAATACCTCCTGCATGGTCACTTGGGACAGAGCTTCAAGCATATCTATTACTACCTTTTGCTTTAATATCTCTTAGATTTAGATACTTTTCTCTCTTTTTCTCTTTTACAGTATATGCTTTAGCAAATTTCACAATTCTACAACCTGACTATTTTGGATATAGATTTATTATTGGAATATTTTTTATCTTTCTAATAGGAACTTTTATCCAAGAGTCTAAATATAAACCCTTAATTTTAATATGGATTTTAACTCTAATATTAATCTCAACTCTAATATATTTAAATTTAGAAAAAATAGCTTATGCAAGAGAAACATCTATTGGTATTTTAATTGGAATACCATTAATATATATGCTCTCTAAGGTAAAAATCAAACTTCCATTTAACTCTCTTTTCGGTTCACTCTCCTATGCCATATTTTTAAGCCACTTTCTATCTATATGGATAATAGACTATTTTTTAGATAAAAAAGAGACTATTTTAATACTAGTTTTAACTATCTTTATCTCTTTTAATGGGGTGTTTTTAGAAAAAAAAATAAAAATTTCAAAAAAAAGTGTAAAAAAAATGTAGTTTAAATAAAATTGAAATTTTTTAGTATTGCTTTAAGATTTTTGTGTTAGAATAATGCCAGAGTAAAGTTTTTTACTTGAATACTAAGAAAAATTTCTTATAAACTAAGGAGAAAAATTATGGCGTTAACACAAACAGAAGTTTCAGAATTGTATGTTGCTATTTTTAATAGAGCATCAGAGGGAGAGGGTAATAAATATTGGCAGACAAATCAGCCTGATATGGCTACAACTGCAGATGTTATGTTAAATACACCTGATGCAAAAGAGTATTTTGGAAATAGTCTTAATACAAATAAAGATTTTGTAGAGTGGATTTATAAAAATACATTAAATAAAACTGCAAATGATGATCCAGATGGTATCTCATATTGGGTAAAAGAGTTAGATTCAGGAAAATCAAAAGGTGAGGTAGTAGCTGCTTTAGTGAATGCAGTAGCTGATTATAAAAATTCAACAGATGCAACTACAAAAGCTGCTTATGACCAATTTATGAATAGAGTAGAAGTCTCCAACTATACAGCAGAGCATCTTGAAAAAGCACCAACTGACTATAAAAACAAACTTGGATTTAATGCTAATTTAACTGTAACAAATGATGCTTCAACAGTAACTTCAGCAGAGAGTATAATAGATGATATTGTTCAAACATCTAATGCACAAGTACTAACCCCTGAACCAGATAATCTTCATGGAACATCAGGTGATGATCTATTTGATGGCTCTGTAGTTCAAAATAAGATTAATGGTTTGAATGTTAATACTTTTACAAGTGAAGATAGAATTGATGGTGGAACAGGTAATGATACTTTAATTATTGAAGAAACAGGTGGGAGTGTAAGTGGTGCAGTCTCTAATGTAGAAAATATTAAATTTACAGCATTTGATGCTACTACTTATGATATGTCAAATACTACAGGTGTAAAAGATTTCCTAAATCAAAATTCAGTAGATAATTTATGGGTAACTGGTGCTAATGAGATGAATGTAGGTATTAAAAATATTAATGGTAAATCTACAACTATTGAATTTGATGGCACTGTTTATGGTACAACAACAGATAGCACAACTTTAACTTTAGAAAATGTTACAAATCAGGCAGTAGTAAAGTTAGATAGTCATGATAGTTCTAATATTATTGAAACACTAAATATAGTATCTAAAACTGCTAATAATAAAGTTGATTTAGGTGGTACAGCAGTTGATGGTACAACTAAAATGGTTATTACTGGTGATAAAGATTTAAGTCTTGATGATAGTCTTAATGGTGCTAACCCTATGAGTAAACTTAAAACTGTTGATGCTTCAGAATTTACAGGTGACTTAGATTTAGACCTAAGAAATGGTGGAGTAAATAAGCTTAATATTACAGGTGGTAGTGGTGATGATAAAGTTATTATTACAAACTTTGACAAAGATGATGTAATTGATTTAGGCGATGGAAAAGATTTACTTGCTATTGATTTAACTGCAGATGTTAATACTGCTGCATCTCTAAAAAATATAGAGCAGATGTCTTTCCGTACAGGTGATGATTATAATGTTAATTTAGATGGTGCTACTCAATTAGAAGAGATTTATATGGAAAATACACAAGATAATGGAGCTGATACACTTACTGTTAAAAAAGTATCTTCAACTATTAAAAGTGTAAATTTTGTAAATCATGATAATACAGATACAACTAACTTTGATAATCTTGTTTTAAAAGTAGCTGATGCTGATGCTGTTAGTTCATTAGATGTCAATTTTGGAAGTGTCAAAAGCTCAGGTAATCCAATACCCGTAAATATGGCAGATAATCAACAGTTAACTTTAGATGAGTTAACAGCAAATGGTATTGAAACTTTAAATATTAAAACACAAAATCTTGGTAAAGATACTGTTAGTACTGATGGAGTAGATGATGCTGGTTTAGCAATTACTAAATTAGCAGATGATGCATTAATTACTTTAAATATTGAAAGTGATACTTATGTAAAGATTTCTAATAATAATGGAAAGGATTATTTAAGTAATACAATAAAAACAGTTGATGCAAGTGGAACAACAGCAGGTGTTAATCTTGACCTTAGTAAAATTGCAGATTCAACAGCTACTAATGCTTCTACAGCAGTAACAACAGGTACAGGTGATGATACATTAATGGTTAATGATGGAGTATCAAATAGAATTAAAACTAATACAGGGAATGATACAATTACTTTTGATACTGATACTGATACTACTACTGTTACTGCTGAAACTACTCTTGGTAAAAAGGCAAAAATAGTTATTGATGCAGGTGATGGAAATGATACTATAGATATATCATCTATTTCTAGTTTAAATAGTACCCAAGCAGAGTATAATAATGATGGGAGTCTAAAAAATGGTCATGAAGAGGATAGAGGCTCTATTAAAATTACAGCTGGTGATGGTATAGATACTATTAAAATAAATAGTAGTATAGATCTTAATGATGATAATATCAAAGATGCAAAAGCTTTAATTATTACAGACTTTACAGCAGGTGTAGGTGGAGATAATATTATTCTTACTGATGGTACAGCTAATGGAACTAGTTCTCAAGATAGTTTTAAACTACATAAAGATAAAGCTGATGTCTTAGAGAATATAGGATTAACTGTTAGTGGTCAGACTACAGGTAAATATAATATTTATACTGATGGCTCAGATACTGGTATTTATGATGGAGATGGTCATTTAATAGTAGTTCTTGCAGGTATTGACAATGTAAGTGACTTTAATGATGATAACTTTGTAGCTTAGTCCAACTCTTAGCTTAATTTTCTACTCATTCTCACGGTCTCTCCGTGGGAATATATAAGATAGAATTACTAAAGTTTTTCTATCTTAATTAATCTCCAAAATTTCTTTTTAAATATTAAATTATCATCTGTTCTATATACGATTTGGGATATAATAATCTAATAACTAATATTGGAGATAATCATGAAAACACAAACAACCATTCGTGTAGATGAGTTAAATTATCAATTAGCTAAAGAGATTTTAGCTAAAATAGGGTTAAGCTATTCACAAGCTATTAGTGTCTTTAACAATATGATAGTAATGAATAATGGGTTACCTTTTGATGTAAAAATTCCAAATAAAGCGACACAAAAAGCATTAATGGAGTTACAAAATAGAGAGGGTAAAAGTTTTAAAAATGTAGATAATCTATTTGCTGATTTGGATAAGTAGATGTATGAGATTTTTAGGACAAATAGTTTTAAAAAAGATTATAAAAAACTCTCTATGCAAGATAAAGAGATAGTTAAAAAAGTTGTTACTATTTTAGCAAATGGGGAGGAACTTACAAAAGAGTATAAAGAGTCACCAAAACTAGCACAAAACAGACAATCCACTAGCTGTAACTATAATTAATTATAAAAAAAAATTATAGTCAGGCAACCCTGTAATAGTTTTCAAGAATATATTTTATAGATTCTTTTCTTAAATCTTTAGTTTTATATTCTGAGAAACTATTAA
>JALWDJ010000021.1 GCA_027014605.1 Campylobacteraceae bacterium | reverse complement strand
TTATCTGATGATGTAGCAAAACTATTTAAGATGAGATTTGGAAAAGAGATATTAGAAGGATATGGCACAACAGAGACATCACCTGTTGCTAGTTGTAATCTACATGATAAGATTGACCCAAATGATTTTCATATTCAGATAGGAAGTAAAAAAGGTACAATAGGTATGCCAATTATAGGAACTAATTTTCTCATAGTCAATCCAGATACATTTAAGCCTCTTCCAATCAGAGAAGATGGAATGATGTTAATAGGTGGAGTTCAAGTGATGAAAGGGTATTTAAAGAGAAAAACAGATGTAATTAGAGAGATAGATGGCATTAGATATTATATTACAGGAGATAAGGGGCATATTGATAAAGATGGTTTTGTAACTATTGTAGATAGATATAGTAGATTTGCAAAAATTGGTGGAGAGATGATAAGCTTAGGAGCTATTGAGCAGAAGATAACTAAACTATTAGATGAGGAGTCACAAATTGCAATTACTGCTATACCACATAGTAAAAAGGGAGAAGAGATAGTACTTCTTTTAGAGGGGGCTAAAGATTTAGATGAGTTAAAAGTTGAGATTAAATCATTAGAGTTAAATCCTCTACATACTCCAAGTAGCCACTTTAAAGTAGATAAATTACCAAGACTTGGAAGTGGTAAGAGTGACTTTAAGGGGTTAAAAAAATTAGCATTGAAACTTAACTATAATTAATAAAAACAGCTCCAATATTTTTAATATTCTCTTCGGATATTAAACTATTTAACTCTAAAATAGATTTTTTCTGAGTAATATTTTTTCTTAAAACTGCTAAAAATATATCACTATATTTTATAAGATACTTTGTATCTGCTAAATTTCCAAATGGAGTACTATTAATAATAATATAGTCATAATATACTTTTAACTCATCTATAAGTTTAGATAGATTAGATGATAGTATTAACTCTGATGGATTAGATGCTATCTCTTTTGCAGGAATAACCTGTAAATTGTCATATTTGGTATAATAGATAATATCTTCTATAGAACTATCTCCTCTAAGATAACTAACTATATCTCTATCTATACCTCTTATATTGAAAAATCTATGAAGCATAGGTTCTCTTAAATCAAGTTCAATAGCTACTACCTTATAGTTTGCCATCTGAAAAATTGTACTTAAATTTACTACAACTAAATCTTTATCCTCCTCTCTTGAAGTAGAACTAATTAAAATAACTTTTCCTCTACTATCTTTTATCTTATCTAATTTCAATTTTAAATTTGTACGAAGAGTTCTATAATCCTCTGCAATAGATGAGCTAGGATAGTTATATATATTATTATATTTTATCCTTTTATTGTTTATAGATATAGTTGCATATATAGGAAATTTTATTATATTTTTAATCTGTTCTATATATCTTATTTTATCTGCTATTGCATTATGCCAATATGTAATAATTATAGCTGTAATTAATCCAATTAAAGTAAAGATAACTAAAATTATACCTCTTTTAGGACTAACAGGTATAGGACTACTATATGCTTTATCTATAACCCTGTAATCAGATAGAGTTGATACTTTATAAATCTCATTTTCTGTTTTCTTCTTTAAAAGAAAATTATACATATTAGAACTAACTTCATAGTCTCTTTTTATATTAATAAGTTTTCTCTCTTTAGTAGGAAGGGATTTTAATTTAACATCATAAGATGATATTAATTTTCTTAAATTTGAACTCTTTTGATATATCTGCTTTTCTATATTTCTAATATTAAATTTTATCTTTCTTTTCAACATAGATATTTGATTATTAACCTCTATTACACTAGGATGTTTTGAAGTTAATTCAACTAAAAGCTTATCTCTCTTAAGTTCTAAATTTTGAAGAGTACTAATAAGTTGAAGTGTAGGTTTTTCATTAAGCTCCATAAGAGCTGGAGCAACTGCTTCTATATTCTGAGTTCTTTTTAAAAATCCTTTAATAGATTTAATCAAACTCTCCTTTAATCTATTTTCAGAGAGTTCAATATCCATCTCGCTAAGTTTTCTAATAAAAGTAGATGCTTGTGTAGATGGTTCAATAACTTTATGAGATACACGATATATTTCTAATGCCCTCTCTGATTTTTTGAGTTTCTTTTTCATATTATTAAGCTCTTTTGTAATGAAAGTTAGAACTTTTTTACTCTGTTCAGTTTTATTTATAATACTCTCTTTTATAAAACTACTACTTAAAGAGTCAATATAAGCAATGGCTCTCTCTCGAATATTATCTTTATAGCTTATCTTAATAATAGGAACTTCTTTTTCTACCTGAGATATATTGAGATTTTGTTTAATTATCTTCTCATAAATATATCTATTATCTCCATTAATATTAAAATCTATCTTATAATTAAAGTTAGCCATTTTTTTTATTTTGAGTTTAAAATATTTAGTTGTTATTTCACTATTATATTTATATACCCTATCTCTCAATTTTAAAAGATTTTTTCTTAATAATTTCTCTAAAGATGAATATTTAATATTAAGTTTATAACCATCTCCACTATCAGTAGGAGTTAAAGTTATCTTTTTTCCCAAAATATTTTTATCTAATATCTCTATATTATCTATCTCTATAGGTATCTCATCATCTCTATTTCCATAATTATATACCTCATCTCCATTAATATAATACTGTATTTTAAAAAATGCTCTATTTAAATTTAATGCTTGATTATTTATATAAAATGTTTTTAAAAGAGATATATCCTCTTGAGTATTGACGGTTTCAAGAGTTGATTGTGGATTTAGGAGCATATCTTCTACTTTTCTTTTTTTACCATTATCATTAACTTTCAATATAGAATAGGCACTATATATTGGCTGTTGGTAATTAAGATATATCATACCTAAAATAAGAGATATTATTGTTATTGAAAATATTAACCATTTATAGTTTACTAGTATTATCCATAACTCTTTAAGGTCTATCTCATCATTTATCTCTTGTCTCATAGTTCATCCCTATATGATATTTTTTAAATTAAAATAAAAAAATTTAATTATCATATTTTAACATATAATTACTAATAGATGTTTTAATATATTAAAAAATATTTTATAGAGTTAATTAACATTCATATAAATGTGGGTGCATCATTTGCAAATAGAATTAAATCTCCTTTTTTTGTATATTCAATAAGTACCTCTTGCATTTTATCTTTACTCTCTAATTTGACTAATTTTGAATTATCAACATTCTCTTTAAAAATAAAGTAGTTTAACTCTCCTGTAATAATAACTAAATCAAATATCTCATTAGCTCTCTTTGCTACTACTATATTTGACTCTCTATCAACTTCTACTAACCCTGGAGTAATTAACACTTTTCTTCCATTGTATGTAGATGCTAGATTAAACCCTTCTAACATTCCATCAATATTACCATTAAAGCTATCATCAATAATTATCTTTCCACCTGCATCTATCCTTTGGAGTCTATGGGGAGTTGGTTTTAGTGAGTTTAGTTGTTTTTTAATAGTCTTAATATCTATATCTAAAGCTCTTACTACTTTAATAGCCACTGCTAAATTCATAGCATTAAAACTTCCCAATATATTGGCATGGTACTCTTGATTATCAAGCTTAAAATCTAACCCATAAAGAGTAGCTTTAATATCTTCTATATCATCTCCAAATATATGAATATTTTTTTCTGCTTTAACATTTGCAGAGGTGTGAACCCATGCCTCTTTTAATCTATCTGAAGATAGAATTTCCATTTTTGTATCTCGAATATTCTCTAAACTCTTAAAATACTCAATATGTGCAGTTCCAATCTTTCCAACCACTGCATAGTGTGGATTTACAAATTGAGAAATCTCTCTAATATCTCCCCTACCTCTTGCACCCATCTCTACAACATAAATCTCTGTGTTTGATGGTAAATCCTCATTAATATCTTTTAATACTCCACCAAAAGTGTTAACTGAACGAGGAGTTGCATATACTCTATATTTAGCAGATAATATATGAGCTATATAGTTTTTTATACTTGTTTTACCATAACTAGCTGTAACTCCAATAATTATCATATCTGACATACTATCCAATCTATTTTTAGCTCTCTTAACAAAACCTTGAAATAGGATTTTCTCCATCATTAAAGAGACTAAATATGCTAAAAATAAAGGAATAATAACAGCAAAAGAGGCGTGTTTAGCTCCGAAAGCTACCATTAACATAAAAAGATTAAAAAATATTAAAGCTCCAAAAAATCTTTTAACTCTTCCTGTAAAGACTAAAGGTTTATCTAAACCTCTCTTCCAACTATATAGCATAGCTATATATATGAGTGTAATAGCTATACTTAGATGAAATCTATTTAATATAAAATAGGCTAAAAGAGGAACTATAAAATAGACTAGATGCCATATTGGTTTAGTGTGATGAAAAATAACCCTCTCTAATCTATAACTATACCACTGCATATTTGTCATGAAATAGTAGCCAATAGCCAATACAAAAACTATATTACTAAATATATCTACAATTATCAATATATATCCTTTATTGTAAAAAAATTTTAAGTCTATATTTTATCTAAAATTAATACTCTTAATCCCTAAAAAGCTGTTTCATATAATTAAATTTCATCTCTCTCTCATGAGTAATTGATTTTATTGTTGCTTCTAAAACCCTTTTTATCTTCTCTTTAATTTTATTTCTATCACTATCTTCTATACAAATTGTAAAGCTATAATATCTATTTGATTTTTTGAAAACACCTACAAGCCAATATATACCGTTTTTATGGCTCTCTTGTGCAAAAAGAAACTTCACACTAATATAATTTTTTAACCACTGTAAAGAACCGTAACTTTTATATATAGGAGTCTTAAAAATAGTCTGTAGTATTATACGTCTCTTTTTTGTAAAAAAATTTTTAAATGTTGGAGTAACCTGTTCAGGAGAGTTAAAAGAGAAAAATTCAGTTTTTGGATTTATAATCCCACTATTAATATTATGATACTCTAAAGATTTAATAAGTTTTAAACCATAAAAGATACGATTAGATTTATAGATTAATTGTGTAATTTTATGTAAAGCTATCTGCATCTCTAAAGGTGTCATCTTTAACTTACCTAAACCCAAATCAACTCTTGGTTTTCCATTTTCTAATGAGACTAACTCTAAATTTTTATATAGAGTTTCAATCTTACTTAAATGAATAGGTCTATAGTAAATATTATCACCTCTTCTATTCTGTTCTCTATATTTTATAAAACCATCATATAGAGGAAGCATCTTGTCTGAAGCAAACAGCCTTCTTGCATCAATCCAAGAACTACTACTACATCTACTAAATCCATTTTCTGTTGATATTTCTGCTTTTACCTCTTTATCACAATATTTTGTATAATATTTATCTCCTCTATCAACAAATAATAAAGTAGAAAAGATTTTAGAAATATTTCCAATCTCCTCTAAATGTTTAGAGATACCATTTTGATATAAACGAACCATCTCACCTCTATCATTAACAACAGATACCCATATATTAGATAGATTTAGAGAGTCTAACTCTTCTTTTAAATAGTGGTTAAAATAGAAAATTTTATCTAATTCAAAATTTATAACTATTTTAGTAATAAGTCTATTTTTAGGAGATATACTATAAGTTTTAAAAAGTCTCTCTAACTCTTGAGTTAACACCGCTTTAGAACTCTGAAGTAATACATTACTTCTAGTAGGTAGGGAGCTAAACTCCTCTTTTGTTTTTGAAGTTATCTCTCCTACAATCTCCATAAGAGTATCAGGGAAATATGGAAGTTTTGGAAAATGTATCTTTTTTATATCAGAAATAACTTTATAGTGATTTTTAATTAATTTAGAGTTATTAACTATCTCTATTGCATCTTTTTTTATATCCTCCCATCTTCTCTTTTGTTCTTTTAATGATTGATTTATATTAAAAGGTTTTTCATACATTGCTACTAAAATAATCTCTTGGGATTTGGAGAGTTCATCTAATGATTTTCCAAAAAAAATCTCTGCACAATCTTTTAATCCATATCCTTTGCCATCAATAATAAAAAACTCTTTCTCTCCAAATAGCCACGCTTTAAAATTTGCTCCATGATAAGCTTTTAACTTATGAAAAAATGTCTTTGCCAATTTCAGACGAATTATATTACTATTTGATTGCTCAAGAGGATATTTCTTTAAAAATAGTTTAATTAGTTGTTGAGTTAGAGTTAATCTTGATTTTAATTCTAAATTTTGCTTAGTAATTAGATGTTCAATTAATCTTTTACTCTGACTAAATGGCTCAGAAATATCTATACCATTATAGTAGCTTATATCTTCAAAAATTGCCTCATATAGAGAAGTTGCATTACTATCAAAATTTAATTTTGGGTCATACTTCTCTTTAATAAGTGACCAAAATAGAGATGGAGTTTTCTCTATAAATAGTGATGGATTAGTAACACTACTTTGTGGTTGAGCTATTGAACCTATAAAACTATCCTTCTCATCATAAATTTCAATAGCTCTGTCGTAATAAAACTTTGGAAAAATCTTCTCATTAAAGAGTTTATTATCTGGCTTTCCATTAATAAAAAATAGATATACTCCAAATAACATGAACATAATAGAGAGTGGTATAAATATAATCTTTTGACTTATTATATTTTTTATAAAATTAAAAAATCTTACTATATCTGAAAAAATGATAATAGCTTGAATTACTATAATATCCCAAGCTATAAAAAGAAAGTTTTTTAAACTCTTTAAATCATATTTCCGAATAAATAGACTCCACTTAATCTCATTTAACATTGCTGTTAATTTAACTTTAATACTCCAAAATAGCTCAGTCATTATTTCTTAACTCATCTATATATGCTAAGAGTGTATTATACTTCTGCTTATCAAGTTTATATACTGTAAAAGTAGAATTTTTAAAATTTTTTAACTTAACTTGATGTAGAAAAAGTAATTTATCATAATCTACATTATTACCTACAAGAGTAATCATCTTATCTATTTTAAAACGAGTTAAAATCTCATCTATCTTATAGTTCTTTTTCTGATTAGGAATAATCAAATAGTAAGAAAAGTGACTCTCAAAAACAAATGGTTTTAATATCCGTCTTATATCATAGCGAATATAATATGATAAACTATCTTTTGTAAAAAATTTAGCACGATATGGCTCTTTTGATAAAATTGTGAAGAAAAATATAAAAAAATCTACTAAAAATCCAAGTCCAATAGCTTTAATATCACTCTGTGTAACATCAGTTGGAGTTGTCACTTTATCTATAGCAACAATATGAGTACTAGTAAATGGAAGAATTGCCAAAAGTACATTTATAGTTCTCTCTATAAGTTGTTGTTGATTATTGGCATCAAAAAAAGTTACTTTCTTTAACATCTTTAATGCATGTAGATTTTCATTAATAGTATTAATTTTTAGACTAATTTGACTATCTGGACAACTTATAACTCTACCTAAAGATTCCATATGCATTCTTGCTGAACCATTATGTTTTGCTAATATTTTAGGTAAGAGTGTAATCTCCCCTACTCTAAAAACTCTATTAATATTAGTAATTCTATTATTAACCTCCTCTTCTAATTTATTAACATCATCTCTCTTAGGATTAAATTTTATAAGCATCTTTTTAATAATTGCTATTTCACTCTGAACAGTTTTTCTCAATTCATCAAAAGCATTTAAATGACTCTGAAATAATTTACTCTCTGCCTCCCTTAATGCACTTCTAGGTCCTGGGGTTGGTATTTTGGTATCATCACATGTTCCTCCATATTTACTCTCCTCAATAGACTGTTGCATAGAGTAGTCACTTAATTTTTTCAAAGAGATATAGACTGAATCAAAACTACTCTCTGCATCTTCTAAATTATTTTTAATTCTCTCTAACTGAAGTGTTACATTTCTGTGAGAAAACTCAGAAGCTGAAAAGATTTTATAATAAAAATTAAAACTAAATAAAACACTAATAAAGAGTGATAGTAGATATGTAAATAGGAGTAAAAAAGCTCTCAAGAAATACCTAGAGAAAAACTCTTGTATATAGAGTTGAGATATGGAGTAAACTAATGCTAATTGAATAACAGCAACTACAGCAAAAAAAAGTATTTTAGTTAGCAACATTCCATCAGAGACTAAAGATATAAATCCATAATAGGAGGTACTAAAAGAGATTAAGGATAGTATAAATACAGCCTGATAGGTAATATGCTGTTTAAAAAAGTTTAAAACTTTATTTATCCCCATACTGATAAGTTGATAAAAAGATGGAGTCTCTATTATTTTAGATTTTTTTTTATACATATATTAATCTATACTATTTTTTTTGATTTTTTCATGTGCCATGATAGTATTTTAAAGATTTATTTCTACTTATCTTTTTACAAAAATTTATCTATATTCCTAAAATCCCAAGTCCATAACTACTATTTAGCTCTATTTTACTCTCATTAAATTCTACTCCACCTCTAATTGGATTATAGGCTAAAAGATTAACTGCATCTAAATCTAACATAGTAATGGTATTTTCTCTAGCAGAGGCTAAATGAACACTAGTACCAACAGATATTGCCCCCTCTAACATACAACCTATCATACACTTAACACCATAAAGCCCTGCAATATCAGCAATCTTTAATCCATTAGATACTCCACCACACTTAGCAAGTTTAATATTAATATAGTCACACACCTCTAACTCTAAAATCTCTATTGCCTGTTTAGGTGAAAAGATTGACTCATCTGCAAGTATTGGAATAACTGTTCTCTCTCTTATATATCTCATTCCTCTAAAATCATTAGCTTTTACAGGTTGCTCTATAAGTTCTGGATATATATCTAACTTTTCTAACTTTTTTAGTAGATATATAGACTCTTTTGGATTCCATGCCTGATTGGCATCAACTCTAAGAGTAGTATCTGGAAAAGTTTGAGCAATACTCTTTATAATCTCAAAATCTTCTAATATAGATTTACCAACCTTAATCTTTAAAATATCGTACCCTAAATCTATGGCTTCTTGTGACTCTTTTAGCATTTTATCTATACTATTTAAGCTAATTGTAATATCTGTTGTAAATGAGGTTCTGCTTCCACCTAAAAATCTATATAGAGGAAGTTTTAAAGATTGAGCCTTTAAATCATATAGAGCAATCTCTAACATAGATTTAACTGTGCTATTATGTACTATGCTATTTGCTACTATATACAGTATAGAGTTAAAATCCTCTATAGTTTTACCAATAAGCATAGGTTTAATATACTCTATAGCTCCAATCATACCACTAATAATATCACCTGTAATTACAGCAGTAGCTCCACCCTCACCATATCCTACTAAACCACTCTCAGTATGAATTGTAACTACTAAATCCTCTAAACTATCAACTCTTCTAAGAGCAGTTTTAAAGGGCTTTTTTAGTGGAGCTTTTATAATTTGGGTTTTTATATCTACTATTTTCAAAATAATCCTTTAGGGTTAACTAAAGGGTTATTATAGCATTTTTTAACTATTGGCTTTTACAAATTCAGGAGTACAGAATATTCCACAGTGACATTTACCCTCATTTGGTATCTCATCATTTATAGCTTGTGGACATGGGCATACTCTATTATCTACACTTCTAAATTTTCCCTCTCTTTTTGGGTCTGGCTCTACCATATAACATGGACAAAATCTCTTTCCATAAAGTAGTTTATGTCTAGCTAAACCTAATTGAACACTCTCATTTACATCTGCCATTGGGTGATACTCCCAACCAAACTGTTTACATACCTTATCTGTAAATTTCTTAGTCTTTTCTAGCTCATCTAAAAACTCTTTTGAACTCATATCTAACTGTTGCATTATATTACTATCTCCTACTTTTTACTAACTATAGTATCTTAATCTCATTTAATATATAAAACGAAAAGTTAAAACTATAAATAATAAATATTTAAGTGTAACTATTTTAATAGAGTTATGCTATTATTCTTTAAAGCCTTAAAAAATTGATGGGAGTATATAATGTTTAGAAAATTTTTACTATTTAGTATTTTTACTATATTACTATTTGGATATGACTTTGGAGCAGTACCTAAAGTAAAAGTGGCTGATATTCCAAAAGGAAAAAGAGTTATGGTTCAATTTGGAAAAACAGAGTGTGTTTGGTGCGAATATATGGCTAAATATTTTAAAGAGATAAAAGCCAAATACCCTAAAGTACCTATCTATTATGTAAATACGGATAAAGATATAATGGGTGCGATTAACTCTAATGTAGAAATATTACCAGCTTCTATCTTTTTAGATGAGAATGGGAAAGAGATAGGACGACATGAAGGCTATCTCTTACCAAATCAAATTATGGCACTTTTAAAAAAATATAAGATACTACCTTAAGATTTTAAGGTAGTTTTTAAACTATTTTAAACGGTAAGTTATACCAGCAAAAAGACTTTTATTCCAATCCTCCTCTTCACCAACTCCATTATTTATTTTAGAAAGACTAAGAGTTGTATTAAAAGATATTCTATTTGCAATATAATATCTAAAACCTGTAGATATACTATTACTTAAAAAATCATCAGCTACATCATTTTGTTGATATGATAAAAGCCAATTGTTTTCCCAATCAATTCTATCAGACATCTCATAAGTATAACTCATAGTATTTGTTAATGCAAACTCTATATCAGTATCACTATCTAAGAGCTTAGAAAGTCTTAAATTTTCAGTATATTGAGATTGATGTCCAATAGGTAAACCATACTCAAATTCTGCATCTATTGTTGCATCTTCACTATCTCCATCATAATTACTAAGAATTTTACCAAATCCTCCTCTAACTTTCCAACCATGTTTTCTACTGCTAACTCTCTCTATCTCAAGGATTTCATTAATTCTTACAATACCAAATGCACCTAAAGAGTCTTTATCAAGAACTCCACTCTCTTTAAATACTTTTTCCATATCCTTATACCAATATTTTTTATATTCAGTAAGTCCATATTTACTCTTATACTCCTCCTCTTTATCAATAACTGCTGCTAAAGTTATGTATGCTTTATTAGATAAATCATTTTTAATCAATTTATATTTTAATAAATCCTCTACTATCCTAAGTGCTTTTGCTAGAGGTGTCGCATCATAAACACGCCCATAACCAGCACCCGTTCCAATCTTTACAAAAGGGTCATCAGCATCATCATTTTCAGCTACTTTCCTATATCCTAAATCACCAGAACCATAAACAAAAAATTGATTATTGCTATTAAGATATTTATCAAAATGTCCTATTGCTGTTGTATCATAACTCTCTAATGAATCATCTGTCTCATTTGGACCTTGAGAAAAATTACTATTGCCATCAAATTTTAAATCAAATGAGTAAGGAAGTGTCGATTTTACCACCTCTGCATTTGCATTTAAATTTATATTATAACTTGTCTGTTCTTGATTACCACTATCTACATTTAAATTACCATTAAGATAAGAATCTTGATATAGACTATCTACCACTTTATAATCTGTCATCTCTATCGCATTTACAGTGGTTAGCATTGATGCTGTTGCTATTGATAATATAAAAATATTTCTCATTTTAATTCCTCTAAAATTTAATTTGCAAGAAGATGATAGCAGTTATTTCTTAAAAGGGAACTATTATAGATAATTATTTTAATATTTATAGTGAAAAAATATTGTGAACTACCTCTAGCTAAAGAGCTAGAGGTTTCCTAACTAGCAGATTCCAAAAAATCTAAATTTGAAAGGCTTTCTAATTTATATTCTTACTAGCATTAATATCAGCATTATCCTCATAATTACATCTTAGACACTTGAATTTAGACTGAGTTTTACGATTGTTTTTATCTATATACCACACCTATTGCAAGTTTGACTTGCTTGTATATTCTAACATTGCTATAAATTGATAGAATAAGGCTGAAGAAATTAAACGATTTAAGCCTGATTTGGCTCTTATATTTTTTCCATGTTTTTGTTTATTTCCTTTTGATGATTTTGTCATATTTTTTAATTTTAAATCCTCAACTGCTGTTAAAGTTTTAGATATTTTGTAATATAAATCACTCTTTTTATTGCTTTGTCATTTTTTTAATTTGTTAATTTTTCTTTGGGTTTTTTGATAATTTTTACCTCTTGATAAATCTAAAACATATATAAAATTTTTATTTGATTTAAAGTTTCTTTATAAATATTAAATTATATCCCAAAAAAAAGCTTTTTTAAACATCTACGCCGAAAAGAGACCATAGGAACATTCTGAGAATAAATTTTATAGTCATCTCCAAACTTTCTTTTGACCTCCATCTCTTCAAAAACTATTACCATAAAAACAATAAAAATCATCTCTAAAGGAGCAACAATAGTAATAAAAGTAGGCATACCCAAAAGCAATGCCCAACCAAGAGGCAAAAGTGTAAGCCCAAAAAGCATAGGGTGTCGCATACAACTATAAATTCCTGTTGTAACAAGCCCATTTGTCTCTAATCTTGGCATAGTTTTATCTCTTCCTTTTGCTAACTCTCTGCCACCATTTGATGCTGCACGAAATGCTAAACGCAATATAAAAAGACCAATAAGTCCTGAGAGTATGTGAAATATTGGTGAGTGAAAAAGGAGGTCATTTTTATCTATCTTATAGGCATAGACTGCACCACCTACTAGCATAAAGAGCCATAGAACTATACGAATAACTACAGAAAAAGTTGTATTGATTTTCATATTATAAAGTCCAAAATAATTTAAGTGATAAAAGATAAAAAAACATTACCATGTAAGTAAATATTTTTATCTAAAAATTGTATTTTATTTCCTTTTATACATATAATTGTTAAGTTTTGATATATTATCTAAATAAAAAAGCAATAATCCTTATTATTTAAGAATTAGAAGAGTAATATATAATAAAGTAATAATTGTTATTACTATAACTTATAAGGAAACAAAATATGTTTAAAAAAATTCTACCACTCAATCTTATTATCTCTATGAGAATGTTTGGGTTGTTTATTGTACTTCCTGTACTCTCTATCTATGCATTAAATATGCCAAACTCCAGTCATACAATGGTCGGTATTATTATCGGTGGGTATGCTATTACTCAAATGCTGTTTCAAGTTCCATTTGGAACTGTTAGCGATAAGATAGGAAGAAAAAAGACTATTATTATTGGGTTAACTATCTTTGCTACTGGTTCACTAATAGCAGGATTGGCTACAAATATCTATATACTACTTATTGGACGGTTACTTCAAGGTGCTGGAGCTATAGGTTCAGTAATTACAGCTACAATCAGTGATGTTGTAAAAGAGGAAGAGCGTGGTAAAGCCATGGCAATTATGGGAGGAAGCATAGGCATGGCATTTGCCCTATCTATGATAGCAGGGCCTACTATTGCAGCACATTTTGGTGGTGTACCAACCCTTTTCTTTTTTGTAACCTTTTTAGCACTATTATCTATTTTTGTTTTAATTAAATATGTTCCAAATCCTCCTGTTATTAAACATACCTACTTAGAAAATGACAAGTTTAATCTCTTTGAAAATAGAGATTTGATGAAGATGAATATTACTAATATGTTAGTAAAAGGATTTATGACATTTGCTTTTATGATTATTCCTATTGTATTAATTAAAACTTATGGTTGGGAGAAAGCAGAACTGTATAAAATCTATCTTCCATCTATGATTGTTGGTATTTTAGCCATGGGACCTGCAGCAATGATTGCTGAGAAAAAAGGAAAATATAAACTTATTCTACTTCTTGGTGTTCTTTTCCTCTCTATTGCCTATCTGATTATTGGTATGAGCCATACAAGTATGCTATTTAGCATAGGAGTTATAGTCTTTTTTATAGGGTTTAATATGCAAGAGCCTATTTTACAGTCATTAGCTTCAAAGTATGCAAAGGTACATCAAAGAGGACAAGTGCTTGGTATTTTTAATAGTTTTGGATATTTTGGAACTTTTATTGGTGGTTTTGTGGGTGGTGTATTGCTTGATTTTACAACACTAAGTAGCATCTCTTATGGTATTATCATAATATGTATAGCTTGGGCTATAATGATTATCTCTATGAATAATCCAGCAAGAACAAAAATAGCCTATATACATTTAGATGATACAGACCATGCTAAACATCAAGACTTACATCAATTAAAAGGCTGTAAAGAGTGGTATATTAATGATACTGAAAAAGTTGTAGTTGTAAAATATGATGAAACTCAAACTAATGAAGATAAGATTAGAGAATTACTTAAATAGTGTTCAAAAAATCATATTAAGGACAACATTAAATTGAAACAAAAAAACAATAATATTATAGCTACTGTCTCGTTAGCTCATTTAGTACAAGA
>JALWDJ010000020.1 GCA_027014605.1 Campylobacteraceae bacterium | reverse complement strand
GGTTGCCTAACTATAATTTTTTTTTATAATTAATTATAGTTACAGCTAGTGGATTGTCTGTTTTGTGCTAGTTTTGGTGACTCTAGATTGAACTATAGTTTACTTATAGAGAAATATCTAATCTAAACTTGTTATAATACGAAAAAGATTAAATGGAGAAAACTATGAATATTACTATGTTATATAGTAAACTTCACAGAGCAACTGTAACAGAGGCAAATTTAGACTATGTAGGCTCAATCACTATTGACCAAAATCTATTAGATGCTTCAAATATGAGAGTTGGGCAGAAGATAGATATTGTAAATATTAATAATGGAGAGAGATTTTCAACTTATATTATATCTGGAGAGGCAGGGAAGAGAGAGATTTGTCTAAATGGGGCAGCTGCTAGAAAAGTTCAAGTCGGAGATAAGATTATTATTATTGCTTATGCCTCTATGAGTGAAGAGGAAGCTGATTTGTTTCAGCCAAAAATTGTTATTTTAAATGATGATAATACCATTGCACAAGAGTTTAAAGGATTAAAGTAGTGTTTGAAAGTTTAGATATGAGCAAAATGGGGAAATTAATGGAGGAGCTTCAATCCAAAGCTAAAGATATGGAAGCGGAGTCAAAATCAATAAATTTAACTGCAAAAGCAGGTGGTGGGATGGTTGAAGTTACTGCTAATGGATTAGGAGAAATTATTGATATTACTATTGATGATACTCTATTAGAGGATAAAGAGTCACTACAGATTTTACTAATCTCAGCTATTAATGATGTCAATAAGATGGTTGAAGATAATAAAAAATCTCAAGCTATGGGAATGCTTGGAGGATTAAATCCTTTTGGAAAAATATAAGTAATGGATTAAAAATAGATGATAAAAAGTGTAACAATAATATATTGATTATTTGCTTTTCCTATATTAAGGGGAAATTCCTTCATTTCTTAATCAATCTTTAGATAATATCGACCAACTTTTAGGGGAGATTTTATTAAGTATTGCCCTATCACATTTTAAATAAAGGTTGGTTTATGAAAGATCTTTTTACTTCATTTAAAGATAACTGTGGTTTTGGTCTATTGGCTTCAATAGATAACAAGCCTACACATAAAAACTTAGAAGATGCAATTACTGCACTATCAAGAATGATGCATCGTGGAGCAGTTGCAGCAGATGGTAAAAGTGGAGATGGTTCTGGTCTTCTTTTATCTATGCCTCATGAGTTTATGAGAAAAAAGGCAGAGGAGAAGGGGATTATTTTGCCTAAACAGTATGCTGTTGCTATGGTATTTAGTAGAGATGAAGGGAGTTTTTCTATATTTCGGCAAAAGTGTGAAGCTAATGATTTAAGAATTATTATGAGTCGTGAAGTTCCTATAGATACAGAGGCTTTAGGTGAGTATGCACTAAATTCTCTACCTATAATTAAACAGATATTTGTGACACCAAACTCTATTATGTCATTTTCAAGATTTGAAGCTATGATATATTTAACAAGAAAAGAGATAGAGTATGCTCTAAAAGATGATAAAGATTTTTATATTCCATCATTCTCTACGACTGTAATATCGTATAAGGGGCTTTTAATGCCAACCCTTATTAAGAAGTTTTATATAGACCTTCAAGATGAAGATTTTAAAATCTCTTTCTGTCTATTTCACCAAAGATTTTCGACAAATACCTTACCACAATGGAAATTGGCTCAACCTTTTAGAAATATAGCACATAATGGAGAGATTAATTCTGTTACAGCAAATAAATTTAATGTATTAGCAAAAAGAGGTTCTATTAAAAGTGAAGTATTTTCAGATGAAGAGTTGGATAAAATTTTAAATATTATACTTCAAGATGATATGAGTGACTCTGCATCTCTTGATAATTTCTTTGAGTTTCTTCAAGCAAATGGAGTGGACTTCTTTAAAACAGCAAGAGCATTAATACCAGCACCTTGGCAAAATGCACCTCATATGGACCCTGAACTTAGAGCATTTTATGAATATACATCTACATGTTTTGAGGCGTGGGACGGACCTGCTGCTGTTAGTATGACAAATGGTAGATATATTGGGTGTGTAATAGATAGAAATGGACTTAGACCATCTAAATATATTATTACAAAAGATAATAGACTTCTTATAACTTCAGAGTATGGTGTACTTGATATTCCTGTAGAGAATATCAAAGAGAGAGGCAGACTTCAATCTGGTGAGATGATGGGGCTTGATTTAAAAGATGCAAGAGTTATTAAGAATGATGAGATTAATGATTATCTAAAAAATAAAGAGAACTATAATGAGTGGCTAAATGAGAATATGAGCTATCTCCAAGAGTATATCGACTCACCAACATCAACTATTGAAGAGATGCCAAAAGATGAGCTAGAGAGTAAACAGAGATATTTTAATATTACTCATGAAGCAATAGATCAAATAATTGAGCCTATGTTAAAAGATGGAAAAGAGGCTACTGGTTCAATGGGAGATGATACTCCATTGGCAGCTTTTTCTAAAATTCAAAGAAACTTTTCAGACTTCTTTAAACAGAAGTTTGCACAAGTTACAAATCCTCCAATAGACCCAATTCGTGAAAAGGTTGTAATGAGTCTAAATACAGGTTTTGGAGAGGTTAGAAATATATTAAAAGATGATGCACTACATGCAAAGAGATTAAAGAGTGCATCACCAATTCTTATAAAAGAGACTCTAAAAATCCTACTTGAGTTTGGAGATAGTAAAAATCCAAAATATGACCCTGCATATAAATCTAAAAGTTATAGCACTACCTTTAATGGGAATATGAGAGATAGCCTAGAGAGACTTATAGATACTATTATTGAAGATATTAAGAGTGATAATATTCGTACAATAGTCTTAGATGATAGAGAAGTATCTAAAGAGAGAAGAGTTATCCCTATGCTAATGGTAGTAGGACGACTTAATAGAAGAGTGTTAGATGCAAAATTAAGAGATTTAGTAAGTATTGTAGCAATTACAGGTGAAGTTTATGATGCTCATATGTCTGCTTCTCTATTAGCTTTTGGTGTAACTGCAATATATCCATATCTACTATTTGCAACAGCTGGAGCTTTAGCTAAAAAGAGAAGTGGAGATAAAAATCTTGACTTGACACCAACTATTAAAAAGATAAAGGGTGCTATAAATGCTGGTCTAATGAAAATTATGTCGAAAATGGGTATTGCTACAATAGCAAGTTATAGAAACTCTGCACTATTTGATATTATTGGTCTTGATGATGAAATTGTAGAGGAGTGTTTTATTGGAGCAAGAGGATTACTAAAAGGGTTAAATTATAAAGATATAGAGGAGAGATTTAGTAGATACCACTATGAGGCGTATAATAAACAGAAATCACTATACCCTCTAAATCTTGGCTCATTCTATAAATATCTTGATGGTGGAGAGTATCATGACTACTCTCCTACTACTGTTCATGCTATACATAATGTATCTATAACAGGTAAAAGAGAGGATTTCCAAAAACTTAAAAATTTAGTTGATAAGAGAGATAAAAAATTTATTAGAGACTATTTTGAGTTTAATTCAGATAGAGAACCAATCACTATAGATGAGGTTGAGCCTAGAGAGTCTATATTTAAGAGATTTTCAACTGCTGCTATGAGTTTAGGCTCAATCTCTCCTGAAGCTCATGAGTGTATGGCTGAAGCTATGAATAGAATTGGAGGTAATAGTAACTCTGGAGAGGGTGGAGAAGACGCTAGTAGATTTAATACCATTAAAAATTCAAATATTAAGCAGATAGCATCTGGTAGATTTGGTGTAACTCCTGCCTATCTTCGCTCTGCTAAAGAGTTACAGATAAAAGTAGCTCAAGGTGCAAAACCAGGGGAGGGTGGACAGTTACCTGGACATAAAGTAACTCCTTTAATTGCAAGATTAAGACATACAATTCCTGGGGTGACTTTAATATCTCCTCCACCTCATCACGATATATACTCTATTGAGGATTTAGCTCAACTTATATTTGATATGAAACAGATTAATCCTAAAGCACAAGTAGCAGTTAAATTGGTATCAACTTCAGGAGTTGGAACGATAGCTGCTGGAGTTGCTAAGTGTTATGCAGATAAGATTATTATATCTGGTGCTGATGGTGGAACAGGTGCTGCACAACTTGGTTCTATTAAGTTTGCAGGAAACCCTTGGGAGTTAGGGCTTATTGAGGCACACAATGCACTAAAGGCAAATGGATTAAGAGGACAAGTTAAAATTGAGACTGATGGTGGTCTAAAGACAGGAACAGATATTATTAAAGCGGCAATTTTAGGTGCAGAGAGTTACGCATTTGGAACAGGAGCTTTAACTATCTTAGGTTGTAAGATTTTACGAATTTGTCACTTAAATAGATGTTCAGTTGGAATTGCAACTCAAGAGGAGAAGTTAAGAGAGTATTATCAAGGAACAGTTGAGAGACTTATTAACTACTTTACTCTATTGGCTGATGATGTTAGAGAGATTTTAGCAAAACTTGGTTATAGCTCTATTGAGGAGATTGTAGGTAAGACTCACCTATTAAAGGTTGTTGAAGATGAGTTTGCTAAAAAATTTGATTTTGACTCTCTTTTAGTAAGATTAGATGGAGTAAATACTAAGCAGGTTGAGTTTAATGAGCCTTATGATAAGAATGAATATGAGCAAGAGATTTTAAAAGAGGTTATGCCAACTATTAAACAGCCAAGCAATACTACAAATATTACAAAAACCATTAGTAATTTAAATAGAAGTTTTGGTACACGAATTTCAGGTGTAATTGCAGAGTATTATGGAGATGAGGGGTTACCAGAAGACTCAATTACTATTAATCTTAAAGGTACAACAGGACAATCACTAGGAGCATTTTTAAGTAAAGGTATTAGTATATATGTTGATGGGGCTGGAAATGATTATGTTGGAAAGGGTATGAGTGGAGGTAAAATTGTAATTACCTCTAGTCTATCTGGTTCTAAATACTCTCTAGCAGGAAATACTTGTTTATATGGTGCAACTGGTGGAAAGCTATATGTAACAGGGCAGGTTGGTGAAAGATTTGCTGTTAGAAATTCTGGTTGTATTGCTATTGTAGAGGGAACTGGTGACCACCCTTGTGAATATATGACTGGTGGTGTTGTTATTGTACTTGGTAAAACAGGGGTTAACTTTGGTGCTGGTATGACGGGAGGAGTTGCTTTTGTATATGATAGAGAGCATCAATTTATAGAGAAGATTAATGCTGGACTTGTTCAGGCAACACGGATTGATACTGATGATATGGATAATGAGAGATACTATCTTAAAAAACTACTAAAAGAGTACCATAGAGAGACTAAAAGTCAAAAGGCAAAAGATATTTTAGATAACTTTAGAGTCGAGATTAGAAACTTCTGGATGGTAAGACCTAAAGATATGATTAATACCCCATTAAAGATAGAAGAAGGAGAGTAAGATGATGCAAAAATTTTTTGATTTAGAGAGAATTGACGCTCAAAAAAGGTCAGGTGGAGAGAGAATTAAAGATTTTAATGAGATATATAAACTCTTTTCAGTGCAAAACGCTAGTACTCAATCTGCTAGATGTATTCAGTGTGGTGACCCTTACTGTCACAATAAGTGTCCACTTCATAATCTTATTCCACACTGGCTAAAAGCTACTGCTAGTCAGGATTTAGAGTTAGCCTTTGCACTCTCTAATGAGCCATCACCATTTCCTGAAGTTCTTGGTAAAATATGTCCTCATGATAGACTCTGTGAAGGGGATTGTACCTTAAATGATGGACATGGTGCAATTACTATTGGTTCAGTTGAGACTTTTATTAATGAAAAGGGTTTTCAAGAGGGTTTAAAACCTCTTATAAATAGCAAAATGAGTGATAAGAGGGTAGCTATTATTGGAGCAGGTCCTGCTGGAATATCTTGTGCTACTTTTCTACTTAGAGAGGGGATTAGGGTTGAACTCTTTGATAGACAAAACAGAGCAGGTGGATTATTAACTTATGGGATACCTGGATTTAAATTGGATAAGAGAGATATTGAGCGAAGAGTAGATTTCTTAAAAGAAGCAGGGGCTATTTTTCATCAAAATATAGAGGTTGGAAAAGATATATCTTTTGATAAATTAGTTAAAGAGTTTGATTCTGTATTTATTGGTGTTGGTGCTACAAAGGGGAGACGTTCAAATATAAAAGGGGCTGATGCAAAAGATAGTTACTTAGCCATGGAGTTCTTAACAAATGTTCAGAAGAAGAATTTTGGTGAAGAGTATGATAAGAGTATAGTTGTAAAAGATAAGAGAGTAGTAGTTATTGGTGGTGGAGATACTGCTATGGATTGTGTAAGAACTGCTCTTAGAGAGAAGGCTAGAGCTGTTACCTGTTTATATAGAAGAGATGCTAACAATATGCCAGGAAGTAAAAAAGAGTTTATTAATGCTAGAGAGGAGGGGGTTGATTTTGAATTTTATAGTTCTCCTAAAGAGGTTTTAGTAGATGAGAATGGCTCTATTATTGGAATTAAAATGGTAAAGACTGAACTTGGTGAGCCAGATGAGAGTGGACGACAGAGAGTTCAAGAAGTAGAAAATAGTGAATTTATAGTTGATGCTGATGTTGTTATATTTGCATTAGGATTTGATACTGTTAGATATGAGTTCTTAGAAAATAATGGAATTAAATTAGATAAGTGGGGTGGAATTATAGTTAACGAGAATTATGAGACTACAAAAGAGGGTGTATATGCTGGAGGAGATTGTCATAGAGGAGCAGATTTAGTTGTAACTGCTGCACTTGATGGTAGAGAGAGTGCTAAGGCTATTGCTAAAAAACTTTTAAATAAATCATAATTATTTAGCTAGGATTAACTATCTATATTGGTTATTTCTTAGCATCACTCCACTCTAAATACTGTTTATGTAGTTTAGCATTTTCTATTTTTAGTCGGTATATCTCCTGTTTTATTCTATTTTTCTCTCTTTGGAGAATTTTTAGTCTATGAAGAGAGCTATCTCCATAGACTAAATTTGCTATATATATACCTAAAAATATAACAATAGTAGATGTGAGTACAAATACTTTTATAGATAATCCAAAAATTTCTTCGAATTTATCAGTTATATTATTTAACATCTCTAACTAAATATTGATGAACCTAGATATTCAAATTGACCCAATTCTATCTCAATATTTAAAAGGCGATTATATTTAGAAATTCTATCACTTCTAGCAGTTGAACCCGTTTTAATCTGACCCGTATTTAGGGCTACTGCTAAATCTGCAATAAATGTATCTTCACTCTCTCCTGAACGATGACTTATAACACATTTATATCCGCTTCTTTGAGCAAGTCTTACTGTTTGCATAGTTTCGGATACTGAACCTATTTGATTTGGTTTAATAAGGATTGAATTTGCAATGCCTTCTTCAATACCTTTAGATAAGATAGATACATTAGTTACAAATATATCATCTCCAACTATTTGAATTTTATCATTTAATCTATCACTCATTATCTTCCAACCATTCCAATCATCTTCACTAAGTCCATCTTCTATAGATACAATTGGATATTTACTACATAGAGTCTCATAATATTCAACTAACTCTTGGCTAGTTAATTCTCTATTTTCAGATTTTAAAATATATTTTCCATCATCATTAATAAGCTCAGATGCAGCAACATCTAAAGCTATTGCAATCTGCTCACCTGCTTTATATCCAGCCTTTTCAATAGCCTCTATAATAACTTGAATTGGCTCTTCATTACTCTTTAAATTTGGTGCAAATCCACCCTCATCTCCAACAGCAGTACTCTCTCCCATACTATCTATAATCTTTTTTAGATTTTGATAAGTCTCTGAAACGGCTCTTAATCCTTCTGAAAAACTATCAAATCCAATAGGCATAACCATATACTCTTGAAAATCAACAGAGTTGTTTGCATGTTCTCCTCCATTGATAATATTAAACATTGGTACAGGAAGAGTTACCCCATTTGCTCCTCCTAAATATCTATATAGTGGCATATCTAGACTCTTTGAAGCAACCCTAGCTACTGCCATGGATACACCAAGAACTGCATTTGCTCCAAGATTTGAGTAGTTATCTGTTCCATCAAGTTCTTTCATAGTTAAATCTATCTCTGCTTGATTAAATGGAGACATTCCTACTAAAATATCAGCAATTTTATCATTAACATTTTCACAAGCAGTAAGTACGCCTTTACCCATATATCTGCTACCACCATCTCGAAGCTCTAAAGCCTCTCTTTTTCCTGTACTAGCTCCACTAGGAACTATAGCTGAAGCTATTGTTCCATCACTAAGAGTTACTGTAGCTTGAACAGTAGGATTGCCTCTACTATCCATAACTTCAATAGCTGTTACATCATCAATAAAAATCATTTTATTATCCTTAGATATTTTAGATGTGAAATTTTATCATATTAGATATAAGATAGAACTCTTAGTGGCTAATTAGATTGGATAATAGTATATAAAGATACCAAATTTCCACAACTATTATAGAATAACCTAATAGATGTAGTAGATTATGAGTATATAGAGTTACTCTTTTATGATTCTTTTTTTTGAGAGATTTTTCTTTATGTTGATGGTTAGGCATAGCTCCAATTTTCTCTAGTGCTTGATGTATCATCATCTCTTCACCTATCTCTTTCTCCTCTTTATTAATTAAAGCTTTAGTTTCAATGGCGACTCTACCATTTTTTTGTAAAACTTTCATAGTTATTAAAAATGGGATAATAAAGACAATAATGAAAATATACATAATAAATCCTTTTTGTTAATATTGTAACATATTTCTTTTAGTTTTTAGATGTTTTAGATAAACTTTCAGTATGATAACGATAGAAAATTATTTTAATAGACAAGTTCAACTTTGGGGAGAAGAGACTCAAAAGTCACTTCAAGATAAAAAAATAGCAATAATTGGCTCTGGAGGACTTGGTTGCTCTTTAGCTTATGCTTTAGGAACTTCTGGAATAGGAGAGATTAATATAGTAGATTTTGATAGAGTCTCACTACATAATATTCATAGACAGATAGCATTTAATCTAAAAGATGAAGGCAGATATAAATCTGAAGTTGTAGCAGAAATTATAAAATCTAAAAACCCTTTTGTAAAAGTCTATGCTTATACTATAGGATTTGATGAGTTTCAAAATATAGATAAAGAGTATGACATTATTTTAGATGCTACTGATAATCTATATGTAAGAGAGGAGATAGATAATTTTTCTAAAAATATGAATATTCCATGGGTATATGGAGGTGTAGAGGCATTTAATGGGCAAGTATGTTTCTTTGATAAAGCTTCATTCCAAGTTTTTACTATTAGTGAGCATAAACCTGTAGGAATTACTGCTCCAATTGTTATGCATATAGCTTCACTTCAAGCAAATTTAGCACTTAGATATTTAGCTAAGCTACCTATAGTGAAAGATAAACTATACTATCTATATTTTAACAGTAATGGAGAGTTGATAACTCAAAAATTTAATATGCCAACTCAAAGTTAATGTGTTAAAATATTACATTTATTTAAAAAGGATTAATTTATGAAATTAAATCACCTATTTTTAACTGCTTCATTGATACTATTTGTAGGTTGTACTCAAGAAACACAAAATAAACTGAGTCGTTCTATTCAAAATTGGACTGGTACTGATGGTATTTTAGAGATTTATGCAGGAGATAAATTGGTAAAGCGATTTCTCGATATAGATAAACTTACAACTGCTAGTGGTACAGATAATGGAAAAGATAGACCATATAGGTATGGTTATGGATATAATGACAAAAATCTAAATGGTAAAAAAGATAAAGATGAACATCGTGTCTATTTTGAGTTTTCTGATTACTCAACAAATTATATCTTTTATGAAGATAAATAGAAATAGATAAGGAAAAAATATGAAAATCATTGAGACAAAAGAAGCCCCAGCTGCTATTGGCCCATACTCTCAAGCTGTAGTGGCAAATGGCATGATATATACATCTGGACAGATTCCGATGGATGAGAATGGAGTAATTGTAGCTGATGATATTGTAAATCAGACTCATCAAGTTATGAAAAATCTTTTTTATGTATTAGAAGCTAGTGGTGCTCATTTTAATGATGTTGTTAAAACTACTGTATATTTAGCAGATATGGATGATTTTCTAAAGATGAATAAGGTCTATTCTCACTATTTTGGTCATCATAAACCAGCTAGAAGTACAGTTGCTGTTAAAACTCTTCCTAGGAATGTATTGGTTGAGATTGATTGTATTGCATTAGCAAATGTTGATTTTTATATTTAGAACTTTTTTTAAAATCATCTCTCTTTAGAGGTGATATATTTGATTATAAATAACTCTCTATTTTAATTATTACAAACTTTTTAATAAAATTATTACTTTTATTCTCTAAAAATGGAAAATGAAATAGAATTTATCCTAAAAAGTGACAAAAAAGTGAAGTTTTATGGTATAATAAAATCCTTTAATAAACATTAAAAAAGGAGATTAAAATGGATTTTTTAAAACCGATAGGTTTAACATCTATAATTTTACTCTTAAATACTAATTTGATGGGTGCAGATTTAAAAGTTCAAGTTCTAAAACAGAGTGAATGGGATAGTGGTTTCTGTTCTAATGTATCAGTTTATAATCCAAATGATACACAAGAGAGGTGGCAAATCTCTTTTAATGCAGGTGGATTAATCAATAATCTTTGGAATGCAAACTATTCTCAAGACTCTAAAACACTTCAGACAACAGCTTCTGGTATTGGGTGGAATGACTATGTAAACTCTCATAGCACAGTTGAGTTTGGTTATTGTGCAAATAAGGTAGTAGCTTCACCAGAGCCTCCAAGCAGTGGAGATTTATCTGTTACTCAAACAGATAATGCAAATTGGGATGGTGGTTTTTGTAAAAATGTTCAGGTAAAGAATAATACAAATCATGATATTGATTGGAAGGTAACTTTTTTAGTAGATGGAAGTGTATATAATTTTTGGAATGCAAATCTTTCTCAAAATGGTACAACAAAAGATGTAACAGCTAGTGGAGTTGATTGGAATAATATTGTAAAGGCAAATTCACAAGTTGAGTTTGGATATTGTGCAAATACTATATCTTCTCCAACACCGACACCTACAGCAACTCCAACATCTACAGCGACTCCAACTCCTACTCCAACAGCAACACCAATACCTACAGTAACGCCAACGCCCATTCCTACAACTCAACTAAGTTATGATATAACTAGTTACTCAAAGGTATTACCTTTAGCTCTTAAATTTTATGAAGCACAGAGAGCAACAGGACCTTTTCCAACAGTTACTTGGAGAAAAGCAGGAGGACTTAGTGATGGTTCTGATGTAGGAAGAGATTTAACAGGTGGTTGGTTTGATGCAGGTGACCATGTTAAATTTAATCTACCAATGAGTTATAGTGCTACTATGTTAAACTGGGGAATGATAGCATTTAGTGATGCCTACAAAAGAGTTGGAACACTAGATTATGGAAAAGACCAAGTTAAATATGCACTGGACTATTTTATCCAAGCATATAATGAGGGAGCAAATCCAGATAGTGCAAGCGATGATAAGGTATATTATCAAGTAGGAGATGGCGGAGCAGACCACGGTTTTTGGGGACCACCAGAGCTGATGACAATGGATAGACCAACATTTACTTGTGATGCTACAAATAAGTGTAGTGAAGTAGCAGGTGGTATGGCAGCAGCTATGGCTTCAGGTTCAGTTCTTTTTGAAGATAATGCTACTTATTCAGCACTTCTTTTAGATAAAGCTAAAAAGATTTACCGTTTTGCAGAGGAGTATCAAGGTAATAATGGCTATACAGCAGCAAATGGATACTATCGTTCATATAGTGGGTATAATGATGAGTTAGCATGGGGTGCTATATGGTTATATATAGCAACTGGAGATAACTCATATTTAGATAAAGCTAAAACATATGTGGCTAGTGCAAGTGATGCTAAATATTGGTCCCAAAATTGGGATAATGTATCAAATGGCGTAAATCTACTTCTATCTCAAATAACAGGTGAGAGTAAATATACAAATGATATTGAGACAAATTTAAACTATTGGTTAAATGGTATTACATATACAAAAGGTGGTTTAGCATTTTTAAATCAATGGGGTTCATTGCGTTACTCATCAACAGCTTCATTTATGGCACTACTATATGCACAAGGTTTAGATAACACTCAAAAGAGAGCAGATTATATAGCATTTGCAAAAGGGCAAATAGATTATATTTTAGGTAAAAATCCAAGAAATAGCTCTTATGTTGTTGGATATGGAATAAATCCACCGATAAATCCACACCATAGAGCTTCTCATAATTCTCAAACAAATAATATTGATTTACCTGTTGATAATGACTTCATTTTAGAGGGGGCATTAGTTGGTGGTCCAAAAAGTGCAGATGATTTTGATTATGCAGATGATAGAAAAGATTATGTAGCAAATGAGGTAGCAACAGATTATAATGCAGGATTTACAGGAGCATTAGCAGGACTGATTGCATTAGATAGTAATAGTTCAAATACTTCAACTCCACGAAAAGATACATCTCCTATATTTAGTAAATTTAATGTTGGATTTGGAGGTTCTTATGCATATCCATTTACCTCAAATGAGGCTGGAAAAAAGATTTGGGTTAGTTCAGTTGATTTAGTACTTAATGATAATATAGAAAATAGTGATTACTATAGTAATATTAAAAATTTTGATGCTTCTGCATTTGATACTTTACAAAATAGTCTAAAAAATAGTAAATTTCTAGTCTATTGGTTAGTTAAAGGTTGGCAAGAGAGTTGGTTTGATGTCGAGAAGATACAACAAGCTATGAATGCAGGTTATATTCCTGTATTTAACTATTGGTGGTTTGGTGATAAACTAATGAATGGTATGCCAGATAGTACAAAAAAAGAGGAATATGCTAAAGATAATCAAAAAGTAGCTAACTTCTTAAAAAAATTAAATGGAACTAAGTTTGTTATTATGGAACCAGAGTTCAATAAGGAAAATATATTATCAAGTGAGAGTAATCAACACGAGTTTGCATCTATTATCTCTAGTGCTATTGATACTATCAAATCAAATACATCAAATACACTATTCTCTTTAGCTATGATGGATACAGGTAGTAGAAGTGAAAATAAAACTTATGCTAAGTGTGGATATGATAATTGTGCTTTAGGTGATAAGTATGAGTGGGGAAGACCATCTATAATCTATAATGATTTAATGGATAAATTAGATTTTATCTCATTTCAAGAGATGATAGGACAATTTAGTAGAGATCCAAGCAATCCAGGTGATTGGGATAATCCAAATCCTATTTCCTATAGCAGTGCTGATATTGGTATAGATGAGTTATCAACTAGAGTTGCAAATTTTTCTCAATTCTTAAAAGAGAAATATAATAAACCTATATTTTTACCATATATAGCAATTGCTACAGCTACATGGAACGATACAAATAGTAATAATGCCATTGATAATGGAGAGATAAACTATAGTGGTTGGGAAGATAAAGCAAATAAAACATATCAAGAGTTATCAGATATGAAAAGTGAACTTTTAAATAGAGGACTATTTGGTTTTGCACCAATGGCACTATTTGATGACCCTAGACATGATTATGGTGGTTATCAATATTTTATGCAGAATGAGTACCATTTAGGTATTATAAAAAGTGGAGCTGTTGATGGTGTATCTATCGCTACAGATGGAGATATTGTAACTAAAGGCGATATTGTAAATAGTTTATTTCATTAAAATATTAACACCTAGAGATAGGTGTTATTTCTAAAGAGATTATTTTGTTTCGTAAACACTCTCTTTATTAAATTTCATGGCTAATAGTGCATAGAAGTGAACTCTCTTTTTAGCTCTATTTGATGTACCAAGTTGTTCACATACCTCTTTTATGGCACTATCTAACTCTTCATCACTATTGGTTAAACCTAATTTTTTCTTTAAAAAGTTATTTTTAATAGTTTCCAACTCTTTAGGTTGGCTACAAGATACTAACTCACTAGCCTTTTTATATATAGATGGGCCTAGACCAATAACTACTTTCGTAATTAAATCATCACTAATATTTAAGCCTAACTTTTTTGCTTCTGCAATCATAGCTTCAATTTTCTCTTCTCGTTTATTCATATATTATTCCTTTTTATTATTTTAAATCTTATTTTACTCTTTTATTGTTTTCATATCGATGATTAAATATAAGTTTTCCATTTTTATGATATTTTCTATATCTTCCATGTAACATATTATTATAATATTCTGCTTCTATTTGTATCTGTCCATTTCTAAAATATATTCTTTCCCATCCATGCTTCATACCTTTTTTATAGTGTGTCTCTCTTCTAAGTTTTCCATCAGGATAGTAGATAGTCTCTAACCCATTTTTTTTATCATTTTTATATTCACATTCCCACTCTAAGATATTATTGGTATTGTACCATCGTTGAATACCATTTTTTAGACCATTTTTATAGTTACTCTGCCATTCAATAGCACCATTTTCATAAAATTCATCTAAAGAGCCCTCTTTTTTTCCATTTACAATATGAGTTATTTTTTTTATTACACCATTATCATAATACTCCTTTTCTATTTTAACTTTTGGTAATTTTGATTTTGACTCCATCACCTCTATGGAGTTTTGGTTTAAATCAAGCATAACCATAATAGCAAAGGTTATTACAAAAACTATAGATAGTTTTTTAACTAAATCTGGAGATATTTTTATCTTTTTTAGATTTATTATATAATTCATACACTAAGTTTAACATAATAAAACTTAAATAAATATTAATCATATTTATAATATCTATTTTTAATATAATTGGTTATTAAAAATCTACATATTCTATATTATTAACTCTATCTGGTTTTAGATAGTTAAAATCAACCATTCGCTCGATAACTTTACGAAATGTTGGTACTGCTGTTTGCGATGCAAAATAGAACTTTTTAGGTTTAATAACAAGTACCCCTACTGTATATTTATGATTAAATTTATCATTTACAAATCCTAAAAAGCTACTATGATACTCTTCTATATATTTTCCCTTATATGCTATATGAGCAGTTCCTGTCTTTCCACCTATCTCTAATCCATCATATTGTGCATTTCTACCTGTTCCTTTTTTAACTACATCAATTAAAATACTATGTATTATCTTTGCTGTTTTTGATGAACAGCTCTTAAGAGGTGGTATATCTCCTTCTATATCATACTCTCTATTTGCGTTATCTGATAGGTAGTCTGCAATTTTTGGAGTAACTGCTACTCCATCATTATTAAATGCACTATAGGCTTTGATTAATTGCATAAAATTTACATACATTCCATATCCATAAGCACTATTTGCACTATATGTTGGATAGTCTAAAAGATATGGAGCTTTAATTTTTCCTTTAAGTTCTTTAGATAAATCTATTCCACTTTTCTGAGCTAATCCAAATGCTCTAAAACCATCATAAAGTTCTTTTCCCGATAATTGCCATGCAATTTTAGATATACCAATATTTGATGAGTGTATAATAATTCCTCTTGGTGTTAAAGATTTAAAATAACTATCATCTGTAATAGTATATTTCTTATTAACTCTATACTTACCACCTAATTTAATCTCTCTATTTAAATTAACTCTATTATTTTCTAAGGCAATAGAGAGAGTTAGTGGTTTTATAACAGACCCTGGTTCATATAGATACTCTGTAAAATTGGGATTTAATATCTTTACATCTTTTTGATATATATGTTCTGGATTAAATCTCTCTGAGGTAGCTAGAGAGATAATTTGTCCTGTCTTTGAGTTCATAACAGCTACTAAAATCTCATCTGCTTTAATCTCTTTTTTCATACTATCAAGTATATCCTCAATACTTTTTTGAAAATCTAGTGCTATATTGATATGCAAATTCATTCCATCTATTCTTGAGATATTAATACTATCTTTTGTTCTAATTACAGTCCCTAATACATCTCTCTTTCCTTTAATTAAACCATCTCTAGTTGGTGCTAAATATGAATTATACTCTTTTTCTAAACCTTTGATAGCTACTGGTGATTTGTAACCATTTTTCTCTCTATTTTGAACATAACCTACTGTTGGAGTGAGAAGTGTTTTATAGGGAAAAAATCTCTTCTCATTATCTGCTATAATATCTAATCCTAATATAAGATGAGGTTTACTTTTATCTAGTGGTCTAAATACTCTCATACTATTTAATTTTCTACTTAATGATTTTAAATCACTTGCTAATCTGATATCAATATTTCTACTTAAAACAACTCTTCCTCTGATTAATTTACCTTGTTTATTATGAAATTTTTGCTCTATTTTATATTTATCTATTCCACTATAGATACTAAATAGATTAATAAATAGATTTCTCTTTTTAGGTTCTATACTAAGAGTATTTACTTCAGCTCTATATAATTTTTGACTATAACTTATAGAATAACCATCAGCAGATATAATAGAGCCTCTAATAGCTCTATCTCTGATAGTAGAAAATTTATTATTGGTATGTCTATTGCTATTTATTGTAGATATGATTGTAATTAAAAAAGTAATTAATAAAAGGGTAATAATTATAAATATACCTAAAAGGATACTACTCCTATACTCTATTATTCTATTATCATTATAATTTTCTTCCATTCTTTTCCTAATTAACTAAATATTATAATTTATGATTTATATATATATACGAATATACTATTTTACTATTTTTTTTAAAAACTTTGGATAAAATACCACAAAATAATACAAAAAGAGATGAAAGATGATTGATAAACCACTATTTGGAGCTACTATTATAATGCTATTAATTGGTCTTATAATGAGCTACTCTCTATCCTCATATACTATTATTCAACATCACTATTCAGATACTCACTTTTTTATAAGACAACTTATTGCAGTAATAATAGGTATATTCTTTATAGTTATTTTATCTAAATTAGATGCTAATAGATGGTTTAAGCCTATTGGAGTAGTTATATTTTTAATTTTTTTAACAATACTTTTAATGATGCCTCTACTCTCAGAGAGTTTTGTAAGAAGTATAGGTGGAGCTAAACGGTGGATAGATTTTGGAGTTATAGCTATTACACCTGTTGAGTTTTATAAGATAGGCTTTATTATGTTTATCTCTATGAGTCTTGTTAGAACAAGACTTCCAAGAGGAGCTATGGAGCTTAAAGATGAAATTAGAATTTTTATACCATATTTAGTAATATTAATTCTTTCAACTCTACTTATAGCCGTATTTCAAAAAGATTTAGGACAAACTCTAGTAATCTCTGCAACTTTATTAGTTCTCTTTTTACTAGTTGGTAGTAGTTTTAGATTTTTTTCCATACTATTTGCAATAGGTTTAATTGGCTTAAGTTTATTAATTGTTACTCAACCTCATAGAGTAAGGAGGATAAAAGAGTGGTTTCTATCTTTTGATAACTCTGCAAATAGATTAGAGACATATCAAATTAGTAACTCATTAGATGCGATTAATCATGGTGGTTTTTTTGGACAGGGACTTGGAAATGGTCAATATAAACTTGGATTTCTATCCGAAGTTCATACCGATTTTATTCTTTCTGGAATAATAGAGGAGTTAGGCTTTGTCTCTATCTTTTTTATAGTCTTAATTATGCTATTTATTATATTTCGTATATTTAAAATAGCAGCAAGAGTAGATAATCCTATATATTATCTATTTTGTGTAGGAGCAGGACTTCTTTTAATATTTTCTTTTTTAATTAATAGTTTTGGAATATCAGGAATTACTCCAATTAAAGGTATTGCTGTACCATTTTTGAGTTATGGTGGTTCTCAAATTGTAGCATCATCTATAACAATAGGTTTAATTTTAATGATTTCTAAAGAGATTAAACCAAGAAGATAGAGTCAAAAAGTTATTTAAGTAACTTTTTGATATTCTATTCTATTAATATCTATGATAAAGGAGAATGTATGTCTATAGCAATGACAGGGGGTGGCACAGGGGGTCACTTAGCTATTATAAAAGCAGTAAAAGAGGAGCTTAGTGGAGAGGATATTATATATATTGGTTCAACGAAAGGTCAAGATAAGGCTTGGTTTAAAAATGATAAAGATTTTAAATCTTCATATTTTTTAGATACACAAGGTTTTGTAAATCAAGGTATTTTAGGTAGATTTAAATCTATATTTATGCTTATAAGAGCCACTCTTAAAGCTAGAAAAATTTTAAAAGAGCATAATATTAAAGTAGTATTTTGTGTAGGTGGATTTTCAGCAGCTCCAACCTCATTTGCTTCAAAACTTTTGGGTATTCCTTTAGTTATTCATGAACAGAATGCACATATTGGCTCTCTAAATAGATTACTAAAACCATATTCAGAATATTTTATATCATCTTATGATAAAGATAGCCTAATTAAAGCATATCCAATAAAAAAAGAGTTTTTTCAAAAAGCTAGAGTTCGAGATAAGGTAAAAACTATTATTTTTTTAGGTGGTTCACAAGGAGCAGTTGCCATTAATGAATTAGCTCTAAAACTTGCTAGAAGATTAGATGATATGAATATTAAAATAATACATCAAGCAGGAGAGAGAAATTTAGTTGAGGTTAAACAGTTATATAGAGATATAAATGTAAAAGCTACCGTTTTTGGATTTACAGATAAGTTGAGTTCATATATGCAAGAGGCTGATTTTGCAGTGGCAAGAGCAGGAGCATCTACGTTATGGGAACTTAGTGCAATTGGTTGTCCTACTGTGTTTATCCCATATCCATACGCAGCTAGTGACCATCAATACTATAATGCTAAATTTTTAGCAGATAAAGGTGTAGCTTGGATTATGAGAGAAGATGATATAAACTCTAGCAAAATTTTAAAAATAATAGAGAAAGAAGATATTCATTCAATTAGTAAAAAGCTTCAGAGTATGATTGAGAAAGATGGAGCTTTAAAGATAGCAAAACTTTTGAAAAAGTATTAAATTAATGAAAAATTTTATATTTGGTTTTATATTTGCCTTATTTATTATCTCTATTTTACTATTTTACTTCTATAATAAAAAATTTTATTTTCAAAAAGATATATCTATAAAAAGAGAGTCTTCTAAATATCCTAGTAAGATAACAAGAATAGTTGAGAGAAATATAACTATTGTAAAGAATAGAGATGAAAATTTATCAAGTAAACAGAAGATAAAGATAGCTTTAGCTAAGAGTGATTTTATATTATATCCTACAGAGTTAACTCTAATTGGTTTAAAGTATGAGAAGATTTTGGAGGTTTGGGGAAGAGTAAAAAATGGAAAATGGAGACATATAACCAATTATAAATTTACGGCATTCTCAGGCAGACTAGGTCCTAAATTAAAAGAGGGAGATAGACAAATCCCAGAAGGGATTTATGGTATATCATATCTCAATCCAAATAGTAAGTTTCATCTCTCCTTAAAGATAAACTATCCAAACTCTTTTGATAAAAAGATGGCAAAAAAAGAGAAGAGAGTGAATCTTGGGGGAGATATTATGATACATGGAAGTAATAGAACTATAGGGTGTATTCCTATAGGAGATAAAAAGATAGAAGAGTTATATTTTTTAGCCAAAAAAGTTGGTATTAAAAATATAAAAGTTATTCTATCTCCTGTTGATTTTAGACATATGGAGGTAGAGATAAAAAATCAAAAACATCTATGGTGGAGAGAATTATATAATAATATAAAAAGAGAGATGATAAACTTTAAATAGAGATAAAAACTATAACATAATTTAATTCAAAATTACATTTTATTTTTAAAAAAAACTTAAGATATTCCATTTTATCTATAAAAAATTTTAAATTAACATAAAATATAGTAAAATACTAACTTTTTCCTTTTTTTTAAAAATTAATATATTTTTTAAAAAAAAATTTATATAAAACTGATATACTATATATATATCAATACTTTTAAAGAGTATTTTTAATTTTAAACTTTTATAAAAAGGATAAAAAGATGAGATTATTGAAACTATTATTACTATTAGTATTATTAGTTATGGGTGCAAATGGAGGTAAAGTAAAGTGGGATTCTAATGGAAAGCCAATAATAGAAAAATCTAAAAAACCTGTAAAAGGTTGTAAAAAAGATACACTAGATAGTGTTCTAAAGGACAAAAACACTACAAAATGTAAATAATGATGAGGTAACCCATTGTTACCTCTCATTGAATTAATTATGCTTTAGCTATAGCCTCTTTAGCATATTTTTTACCTAATTCATAAGCTTTCTTATTTAGTTCATGAAATCTAGGAGGAACTTTACTAAGCATTGTTTCTATAAGAAGTTTTTCATCTAAAGCATTGGTGTATGTATTAGCAATTGCAAGTGCAACTACTGATTGAGTAATTACATTTCCAACTTCCTCTTTAGCAATAGTAATAATAGGTATCTCAATAATATTCCACTTTTTTCTATCTTCTTCAGTAGGATGTACTAGGTTTGGTTCAATTACAATTGTTCCACCCTCTTTTACACCATTTTTAAATTGTTGATAGCTAACATCTGCAACAGATAGCATAAAATCAATTTGTCCATCAATTGCATAAGGATAGAAAATCTCTTTATCATCTAATTGAATATCAACAACAGTTGCTCCACCACGAACTTGTGATGTATAGGTGGCAGTTTTGACTCCAAAACCACCCTCTTTAATCTTTGCAGCAGCAAAAATTTCACCAGCAAGAAGAACACCTTGTCCACCAACACCAGTAAATCGCATTACAATTCTACTCATAGCTCTTATCCTTATATTTTTTTCTTAAAGTCATCTTGGGTAATTTTTCCTCTTTTACCTTGATGTACTTTTTTAATCTCTTCATACATATCACAATATTCGTTTGCTTCTGTATCTTGCTTTAAGATACCAGTAGGAAGAAGATTTAATTGCTCTTCAGGACTTAATTTATCATATTTCTTTTTAGATACAGTAATACTATCAATCCAATCAAGATTTGCCATAGCAGATTGCATTTTATTTTTTCTACCAAGATTAATATGACAGTTAGATACAGCCTCTACATATGAAAAACCTTTATGCTTCATAGCTTCATATAGTACTTTTTCAAGTTTTTTAGGAGCTGTTACATTCTCTCTTGCTACAAATGAAGCACCAGCTGCCTCTGCTAACTTACAACCATCAAATGTTGGGTCAATATTTCCAGCTTTCTGAGACACTGTCCAGAAACCTTGAGGTGTAGTTGGTGATGTTTGAGAGTTAGTTAAACCATAGATAAAGTTTTGAATAATAATTAGAGTTATATCTATATTTCTTCTACAACCATGAATTGTATGGTTACCACCAATTGCTAAACCATCTCCATCACCAGCAACACAAATGACATGTTTATCTGGATTTGCTAGTTTTACACCTGTTGCAAATGCTACTGTTCTTCCATGTGTTGTATGAATTGTATTAAAATCAACATAAGAGCTAAATCTACCACTACAACCAATTCCAGATACTACACATACATCATCTTTATTCCAACCTAGTTTATCAACAGCACGAATAAATGATTTTAAAATAACACCATCACCACAACCCCAACACCATAGTGTTGGCATTTTATTTACTCTTAAGTATTGATCATAATTAAATGCCATATTAAAGCTCCTTTACTTTTTCAATAATATCAGATGGAGAGAATGGACGACCATTTGTTTTAGTAAGTTTTGCAATATCCAATCTTCCCATACTTCTTTGTATCTCTTCTAAATATTGACCTTGATTAAGCTCAACAGATAGAACTTTGTCAAATTTTTTACCTAGTTCATGTAGTCTTTTTTCAGGAGATGGCCATAGGGTAATTGGTCTAAACATACCTACTTTAATACCTTCTGCTCTAAGCATATCTACAGCCTCTTTTATTGCAAGAGAAGCAGAACCATATCCAATTAATAAAATCTCTGCATCATCTAGCATATACTCTTCATTAAGTTCTATTTCATCTTGATACGCTTCTACTTTTCTAAAGAGTCTATCAATAAGTTTTCTACATGTCTCAATCTCTTCAGTTGGGAAACCTGAAGCATCATGATGAAGTCCTGTAAAGTGGTATCTATATCCTTTAAACATAGGATTAAGTACTGCTGGTTGGTCTTGTTCTACACCATAAGGAAGATAATCTTCTGGAGCCCCATCAAATGTTTTTCTAGGAACAATACCTTTTTTTACCTCTTCAGCTGTAGGAATTATTGCTTTAGCATGCATATGCCCAATAGTTTCATCTAATAGTACAAATACAGGTTGCATAAATCTATCAGCTAAATTAAATGCTCTTACTGTCTCTGTATAACACTCTGCTAAGTTACCAGCACATAGAGTGATTGATTTATAGTCACCATGAGATGGATTTTTTGCCTGTGCAACATCACCTTGAGCCACTCTTGTTGGAAGACCAGTTGAAGGACCACCTCTCATTACATTTATAACAACCAATGGTACTTCAGCCATTTGAGCAAGTCCTAAGTTTTCAGCCTTAAGTGAAATACCAGGTCCTGATGTTGCTGTCATAGTTCTAACACCACTCATACCAGCACCAATAGCAGCTGCTACTCCACCTATCTCGTCTTCCATCTGAATTGCTGCACCACCTGCTTTTGGTAAAAGGTCAGAAATTGTGTGCATTACTTCACTTGAAGGAGTAATTGGATATCCTCCAAAAAATCGACATCCTGCATCTACTGCAGCTATAGCTGCTAAATCATTTCCACTTGAAATAATCTCTCTTGTTGCTGACATTAGTTAGCCTCCTTATAATCTTTTGGCAATCTAAATCCATTTTTTGAAATTGCCTCTTGTCTTGCTTTTGCCTCTTTTGTCAATTTTGCAAATTTAAACTCTTTTTTATCTGCTACATATATAGCAAAATCTGGACATGAGAGTTCGCACTCATTGCATCCAATACATGACTCTGGAGCAATTACACTAATCATTGCACCTAGTATAGAAGTTGGTTCTGGTTGCATCGAAAGCACACCAGCAGGACATGCATCAACACATATATCACAAGCTTTACATCTTGTTGTATTTACCCATACTGGAGTATTTTCAGGAGCTTTCATTACTGCCATAGGTTTCCCCTTTAATTTAAAGTTAATTTAAGTGAGGTTCTTTATCACTGATAACAGAATATCTTACTTTGGATAACGAGAATTTTAATAACTCACAATTATTACACCAATAAGTTTCAATGTTACATTTTAGGACAAGTAAGATTTGTATGCAATATAAAAGGAGAATAATAGTTACATAAGAGATGTAACTATCTATTTCTATTAAAAGGGAGATGTTCTATATCTGGATTTGGATGATGAATTATTCTTCTATTTTCATTTGTATCTACTTGTGGATTGTTTATTTCATCTAAAATTTTAAGAAGTCTTGTCTCTGTCTCTATAGATATATTGCCACTTGCAACAATAGATAAAATCTTCTCTGCATACTCTTTTTTAGCTAACATACTTTTATACTCTTTATCTTTTTCAATCTCTATTTGAGCTAAGTTCTTCTGATATTTAAGATATATATAAACTAATATAAATATTAAGACTGCAATAGTAATAAGCATTTTGTTATCTTGAGCCTTTTGATGCTCTACAGAGTTATATTTTATTCCTGCAATAGTACTATCTCTTTTAAAATCTATCTCTTTTAATTTTACATCTGTATTGTGTTTATCTTTTGTTATCTCAATATTCTGTTTAATCTTCAGAGCCTCTATATCTTTTTGAGTCTGTAGCTCTCTCAGTTTAGTATCATGCTCTTTTTCTAATCTAACTAAATCTATCTCTTTTTTATCTTTTAAACCATTTTGAGGTTGCTCTATAATCCTACGCATAGCCTCTTGGGGACTATTACTTACAGAGAGTGCTGATAGCACAATATAACCTACTATAGCAGATAAAATTACTATTAATATTTCCTTCATCAAAACACCTCCAAAGTTGACTTTAAGAAAGAACAACCAAAAACATAATTTCTATTATATATGTTTTTTTCTTAATATCTATTAAGAGTATAAGTCAAAATTTTAAATTAGAAAAAAAATCATATTTTTTCTGTACAATTACAATTATTTAAAAATTACTCTATTTTTGTAATTTTTTTTATAAAATAATTATACACAAAAAAAATTATAAATAAATTAATATAAATAAAAAAAAATATATAGAAAATAACTTTTAAGAGCATGTTAGATATAATCTTTTCTAATTTTATAATTTAAATATCTATATAACTAAAGGGAATTTATGAGTAATAAACAAGATATAAAAGAGGTATTAATTGAAGAGAGTATGAAGGGTTCATACCTTGATTACTCCATGAGTGTTATTGTTGGTCGTGCATTACCAGATGCTAGAGATGGGCTAAAACCTGTACATAGGAGAATACTATATGCTATGAGCGACCTTAATCTCTCTCATAAAAGTCCTTATAAAAAATCAGCTAGAATTACGGGGGATGCGACAGGGAAATATCACCCTCATGGTGATACTGCTGTATATGATGCTTTAGTTCGTATGGCTCAAGATTTTTCATTAAGAATGCCACTTATTGATGGTCAAGGAAACTTTGGCTCAATAGATGGAGATAATGCAGCAGCTATGAGATACTGTGTTGTCGGAAATACAAAGATAAAAACAGATAATGGTCTTGTTTCTATAGAAGATTTAGTAAAAGATAGCCAACTCAATAGCGATAATGATTTAGATATTAAAGTTTTATCTATGGCAAAAGTGATAAATAGTGCCTCTAAATTTTTTAACTCTGGTGTTCATAATATTTATAAGCTTCAGACAAAAGAGGGTTATACTATTAGTGGTAGTGCTAATCACTTAGTCTTAACATTAACTAAAGATAAAAAGGGTAAACCTATTTATGATTGGAAGAGATTAGACTCTATTTTAGATGAAGATAAAATAGTTATAGATAGAAGTGAAAAAGATTTAAATAGTAACAAAGCTACTCAACAAGAAAAAAATCTAGCTATTATTGCAGGTTGTCTTGTCTCTGAAGGATTTTTAAATCAAAATAGAATAGGTTTTAATAGTACAGATAAAGAATATTTTAATGATTTTATAAAGGCTTGGAAGAGTGAAATAGGTGAAAGTTTCTATTTGCATAAGAGAGCTTTAAAGTCAGGTAAAATTGTATATGAGTTTGATGTTCAGTTACAACACTCAAAGAATAGAGATAAAATTATATCTTCTGTTATCTATACCCAAATGCAAGGTCTGAAATCTAATAAAAAAAGAGTTCCAGATTTTATATTTACTTCTTCTAAAGAGTCACAAAAGATATTTTTACAATATCTTTTTGAGGGCGATGGAAGTTTCTCTAAAGTAGAAAAAAATACAATTATAATTCACTATTCAACTATTAGCCAAGAGTTAGCCAAGGATATTCAATTACTTCTTTTAGAGTTTGGTATTATTGGAAAGATTGCAAAAATTAAAGCAAGAGATGAGATAAAAGTTTATCTAAGTGGATTTAGGAATATTTATAAATTTTATCAAAATATAAATTTTGCAACTTATAAGAGAGTTAGATTTAAAGAGATTGTAGAGAATGAACTTATTATCAAAAGAGAAACAAATAAAGCTCCATTGACAAAAGATTATATACCTTTTATTAATGACTATATTAGAAGTATAGTTAATAGCTCTTATCTAAAACGATATAATATTGATAGATATGAGAGAATTGATAAAAATTTAGAAAAGATTTTAAGTGAAATAAAATTGAGTTCACTCCAACAAGATTTTTTAGAGTTTGTAGATAATAACTACTATTATGCTTCTGTAAAAAGTTGCAAAAAAATGGATAAACAAGATGTAGTCTATTCTATAAGAGTTGATAGTAATTGTCACTCATTTGTAGCCAATGGATTTATTAATCATAATACCGAAGCTAGAATGACTAAATTAACAGAAGAACTTTTAAGAGATATAGATAAAGATACAGTTGATTTTATTCCAAACTATGATGACTCACTAACTGAACCAGATGTTTTACCATCAAGAGTTCCAAATCTACTTTTAAATGGTTCAAGTGGTATTGCTGTTGGAATGGCAACTAATATCCCACCTCATAGATTAGATGAGCTTATTGAAGCATTGGTATATCTTATAGATAATCCAGATTGTAATGATATAGAGATATTTAATATTATAAAAGGTCCAGATTTTCCAACAGGTGGGATTGTTTTTGGAAAAAAGGGAATTTTAGATGCCTATACTACAGGAAGAGGTAGAATTAAAGTTAGAGCTAAAGTTCATATTGAAGAGAAGAGAAATAGAGAGGTTATTGTAATAGATGAACTTCCATATCAAGTTAATAAATCAAAGCTGATTGAAAATATTGCTTCTCTTGTAAAAGATAAACAGATTGATGGTATCTCTGAAATTCGTGATGAGTCTGACCGTGATGGTATGCGTGTTGTAATTGAGCTTAAAAAAGATGCTATGAGTGATATTATTTTAAATAATCTATATAAGAGTACTCAATTGCAGGTTACCTTTGGGATTATTATGTTAGCTATTGAAAATAGAGAACCTAAAATATTTACACTTCGCAAGCTCCTAGAACTCTTTTTAAGACATAGAAAGACTGTAATTATTAGAAGAACTATATTTGAGCTAGATAAGGCAACAGCTAGAGTTCATATATTAGAGGGGTTAAAAAAAGCAGTTGATAATATAGATAGAGTTATTCGCATTATTAAAGAGAGTAAAAATAGTGAGAGTGCAAGATTAGAGTTAATTAGTAACTTTGAGTTATCTGAAACTCAAGCTAATGCTATTTTAGAGATGAAGCTTAGAAGATTAACAGGATTAGAGCAAGATAAGATAGATAGTGAGTTAAATGAACTTTATAGAGAGATTAAATATCTTCGTTCTATCTTAAAGAGTGAAGCTATACTAAATAGCATTATTAAAGATGAGCTTAAAGAGATTGGAGAGAATTTTAAGAGCAAAAGATTAACAGAGATTGTAGATGATTATGATGATATAGATATTGAAGATTTAATTCCTAATGAGTCAATGGTTGTAACTATTACACATAGAGGTTATATTAAAAGAGTAGCTGTTAAGCAGTATGAGAAACAGAAAAGAGGTGGGAAAGGTAAGATTGCAGTTACTACTCATAGTGATGACTTTATTGAGCAGTTTTTTATATCCTCTACTCATGATACTTTAATGTTTGTAACAGATATGGGACAACTATATTGGTTAAAGGTCTATAAAATTCCAGAGGGTAGTAGAGTAGCCAAGGGTAAAGCAGTTGTAAATCTGATTAATCTAAGAGCCAATGAAAAGATTATGGCAATAATTCCTACAAAAGATTTTAGTCAAGATAAGAGTTTAGTATTTTTTACAAATAATGGTATGGTTAAGAGAACAAATCTTAAAGAATATTCTAATATTAGAGTTAATGGAGTAAGAGCTATTACTCTTAATGATAATGACTCACTAGTTACTGCTAAAATTATCCGTCCTGATACAAAATGGTTATTTATAACTACTAAAAAGGGACAATGTATTCGATTTAAGATAGATGATGTAAGAGAAATGGGTAGAACTGCTAAAGGAGTAACAGGAATAAGATTTAAGATAGATGGAGATTTCGTCTGTGGAGCTACAACTATTGAGAGTGAGAGTGATGAGCTTTTAATGCTTAGTGAAAAAGGGATTGGTAAGCGAACAGTAGCTACTGAATATAGAGAACAGAGTAGGGGAGGAAAGGGTGTAATTAGTATGAGGCTTACACCAAAAACAGGAGATGTGGTTGGAGTTGTATTTGTTGAAGATGATAAAGATTTAATGTGTCTAACAAGTATTGGAAAGATGATACGAGTTGATATGCATACTATTAGAAGAGCAGGAAGAAATACCTCTGGAGTTAAGGTTGTTAATGTTGAGAATAAAGATATTGTAGTAAGCATAGCAAAATGTCCAAAAGAGGAGATAGATAAACCAGATATTTTAAATGATGATGTTTTAGATTAATTAGGAAATTTTGCTATGAATAATATAAAAAAGGTTGGATTTATATTAAGACCAAATTCACCTAATATAATATCTATATATAGAGATATAAAAGATAAATTCGAAGATAGAGGAATAAGGGTAATATTAAGCAGTATATCAGAGGATATAGAGGGTTTTAATAGAATGTGTCAAGAGGTTGATTTACTTATCTCTCTTGGTGGAGATGGTACACTTCTATCATTAGTAAGAAAAAGTTATGGATATGATAAACCTATATTGGGGATTAATGCAGGTAATTTAGGATTTTTAGCAGATACTCCTATTGATTTAGTTGATGATATGTTAGATAGATTGACTACAGGAAATTACAGAATTGATAATCGTATGTTAATAGCAGGATATATTAAAAGTAGAGATTATAAAAAAAAATTTTATGCTTTTAATGATGTTGTTATATCAAGACCCACAATATCTCATATGGTAGCAATTAATGCCTCTATTGATAATGATTGGTTTAATACATATCGTGGAGATGGCTTAATAATATCAACACCTACAGGCTCAACTGCATACAATCTCTCTTTAGGTGGTCCTATTATGTATCCTTTATCAAAAGTATTTATTATGACTCCTGTTGCACCTCACTCTTTAACACAGAGACCTCTAGTAGTCCCTAGTGATTTTACCATTAATCTAACATCTCATGATGAGTTAGTTATAATAGTTGATGGGCAAGATGATTATATATTAAAAGAGGGAGAGAAGTTAGTAATCAAGGGAGCAAAAATGAGTGCAAAACTTTTACATAAAAAGGAGCATAGTTATTTTAAAGTTTTAAGAGAGAAGTTATCATGGGGTGATGAGTAGTGGTTCATAGAGTCTATCTAAGAGATTTAATCTCGTTTAAAGAGGTAGAGTTAGAGCTAGAGAGGGGTTTAGTAGTCTTTTCTGGAGTTAGTGGAGCTGGAAAATCTGTTTTAATGAATGCAATACTATCTTCATTTGGCTATGGAATGGTAAAGGCTAGAGTGTGTGAAGTATCTATAGATAGACCAAAGGGCTTAAAGAGTGAGACCTATGAGTTTGAAGATGAGATAGTAATTAAGAGTATAAAACGAGATAAGATTAGATACTATTTAGATGGACAAAATATCTCTAAGAAAAAACTAAATACTCTATTTAGACCATTTGTTCAATTTATATCTGTTAGAGATAAAACTATCTTTAGTAGTAGGGAGCTTATTGAGTTAATAGATAAGTCTCTATCTTCTAAAGATAAAAATTTTAAAAAAATGATAAAGGAGTATAAAAAAAGATATAACAACTATAAGATAAGATTAAAAGAGTTAGAAAAAATAAGAAGTGATGAGCTAAGAGTAGCTGAACTTATAGAGTTTACAACATTTGAAATAGACAAGATAGAGAGTATATCTCCTAAAATTGGAGAAGATATAGAGCTACTAAAGATAAAAAATCAACTCTCAAAAATAGATAAGATAAATGAAGCTATAAATATTGCAAATGGAATATTTGAGTTTGAAGAGTCTGTTAATGAAGTATATAGACTATTAGATAAAGATAATAGCCTATTTGTAGAGATGATGACCCAATTAAGGGCAGATTTTGAGGATATCGAATCTTTAACAGAGGAGTTGTCAGAGGTTAATATTGAAGAGGTTTTAGATAGATTAGAGAAAATTTCAATATTAAAAAATAGATATGGTGGAGTTAAAGAGGCTTTAGATTATGCTAAACTTAAAAGAGAGGAGTTAATAGGATATAAAAATATTAAATATAATAAGAGCATATTAGAGTCATTTATTGAAGTTGAATTTAGCGAGTTAATAACTATTGCTAAAAGAGTTAGTCAAGCTAGAAAGAGAGAAGCTTTAATTTTAGAAGAGGAGTTAAAAAAATATCTCATTGAGTTAAAATTACCTGCTATTAAATTTAACTTTGATAATATATCATTAGATGAGTTAGGTTCTGATAGAGTAGATATTGATTTAAATGGCTCTAAAGCGTCAACACTTAGTGGAGGAGAGTTTAATAGAGTTCGTTTAGCTCTTATGGTTGTAGCTCTATCAAATAGTCAAGATAGTGGTGTTTTAATTTTAGATGAAATAGATGCAAATGTTAGTGGAGATGAGTCTATTGCAATAGCAAATATGATTTCTAAACTCTCTTCAATTTATCAAATATTTGTTATTTCCCATCAAGCTCATCTAGCATCAAAAGCAAATCAACATATTTTAGTAACAAAAAGAGATGATAATATTAGTCAAGCTATAGTATTAGATACTCAAGGTAAGATTGATGAGGTAGCACGAATTATTAGTGGAGAAAAACCCAATAGAGAGGCAATTAACTTTGCCATTAAACTTTTAGAAGATAGAAAAAATTAGAATTAAAGGAAAAAATTATGATAAATGGTCAAAATATTATTATAGCTATTTTTATATTAATTGGTATTATTTTAGTAATCAATATATTAAAATTTATTTTAAACTTTTTCTCAAATCAGAAAAGATATGAGGAGATTAAAGAGGTTAGAACAGAAGTCAATAAAAAAGTTAAACCATATCTAGGCTCTTTAGAGAAAAAATTTGAAAAAGAAGATATTAAAGATAAAAAATTTGGAGAGTATGTTGCTGAACAGTTTAAAGATAAGTTTAAAAATAAAAATGAAAAATTAGTTGAAAAAGAGATTTGTAAATGTTGTGATGGATATTTAAATGCAGAGTGTAAAGAGGACTACTGCTTAGAGGGTTCGGGAATTTCGTGTAAAAAATAATGAAAACTATAAACAAATCTTTTAGTGCAACTTATGAGATAAAAAAATCAAAATTTATAGCTCACTTAGTACCAATAGAAGAGTTTAAAGGTCTGCAAGATAGATTAAAAAAGGAACACCCAAAAGCTAGACATGTAGTATATGCCCTTAGATATCTAAATGAGTTTGAGCAGATTGTAGAGAATAGCTCTGATGATGGGGAGCCAAAAGGCTCTTCAGGACAACCTGCCCTAAATGTACTTCGTGGTGAAGATATGATAAATGTAGCAGTCTTAATTGTTAGATATTTTGGAGGGATAAAACTTGGTATTGGTGGGCTAGTTCGAGCCTATGGAAATGCTGTAAAAAGTGTTATTGCAAATTCTAATACTTTTATTTATGAAAAAATGTTAAAATATCAATTCCAAACATCATATAGTAATATTCAAAAAATAGAATATCTACTAAATAGATTAGAGATAGAAAAAATAAACAGAGAGTTTTTAAATAGTGGTGTTAATTGGGAGATAGAGACAACTAAAGAGAAGATAAAAGAGTTTAAGGAGAATTTTTAATGCACGAGATAATAGACTTTATAGTCAATTTAGTAGGAGATATGGGATATATTGGCATATTTATAATGATGTTTTTAGAGAGTACATTTTTCCCATTTCCAAGTGAAGTAGCGATGATACCTGCTGGATATTTAGCATCACAAGGAGAGATGAACCTATATCTCTCTATTTTAGTTGGAGTTTTAGGTTCGCTAACAGGAGCATTATTTAACTACTATCTAGCAAAGATATATGGTAGAAGAGCTGTTTTAAGATTTGGAAAATACTTCTTTTTTAATGAAGAGAAGTTAAATAAGATGGAGAGATTTTTCTATAAACATGGCTCATTCTCTACACTTACAAGTCGTTTAATTCCTGGAGTTAGACAGTTTATCTCCCTTCCTGCTGGACTCTCTAAAATGCCAATAACCCCTTTTATATTATATACAACTATTGGTGCAGGTATTTGGGTAATAATTTTAACTCTATTAGGTTATCTAATAGGTACAAATCAGGAATTGTTACATAATTATTTACATCAAATTGTAATTATAACATTAATTGCCATTGGTATAGCTACAGTTATATATATTTGGATAACTAAAAGAAAAGATAAAAAAAACAATCTTAATATATTTTAAAGCTATCTGTAGAAAGAAGTTCTTTATGGTGGGTCCTCGGGGACTCGAACCCCGGACCACTCGGTTATGAGCCGAGTGCTCTAACCAGCTGAGCTAAAGACCCACCTATGAAAAAACTAGAGGGAAATTTTTGTCCCTGTCATCGTTATTTTCGAGTCCGTATTATACATAAAATAGAAACGAAAAGCAAGTAAATTCTCTAAAATTCCAAAAATAATTGCAAAAATTACAAAAGATGTTCCTCCATGGCTAAACATTGGCAGTGGAAGTCCTACAACAGGAGCTAATCCCATGGTCATTGAAATATTTACAGCCATATAGATAAAAAATAGAAAAGCCATGCCCGATGCAAAAACTTTTACTAAATAGTCCTTTTTATTACTTATTGCAATATATAAAAGATGTAAAATAAGCATTGCATAAAGGACTATAGTTGATAACATGCCAACAAAACCAAATCTTTCACCCAAATATGCAAATATAAAATCCGTTGATGAAACAGGTAAAAATTTTAGTTGAGTTTGTGTTGCATTCTCTTTCTCTTGTCCATACATGCCACCAGAGCCTATTGCTATAATAGATTGTTGAACATGATAACTAGGTTTACCTAGAAAATCTGCAATTCTCTGTTTTTGATATGGTTTTAATCCATGTGTATATATTAAAGGTGCTGATAATCCTATAATAATTAATAATGTTATCCATATACGTAATCTAACACCAATAACAAATAGGACTCCAAAGCCTGTTAATAATAAAACTAATCCTGTTCCTAAATCTGGCTCTTTTGCTATAAGAATAAATGGAATAAGTATATATAGAGAGAGTGTTATAAACATTTTTAAATCATATCCCCATTTTGGAGGTGGATTTCTAACAATAAGATAACCTAACATTAGAAGTACAGTAATTTTAATAAATTCAGATGGTTGAATTGTTATATGAATAATTGGTATCTCAATCCATCTTCTAGCTCCAAGTATTTTTTTTCCAAAAATATCAACACTAAGAAGAAGAAGAAGATTTATCCAGTATGATATTGGAATTAACCACTGATATTTGCGCCAAGGTATTAGGAATGCAATAAAAAATACACCTGTTGCTAATCCATAATATATTAACTGTTTTTGAAATAGAGATGGTTTTATCTCATAGACTAAATATGATGATAATACAAATAGTGGAATAAGTTGTAATATTAAAATAAAATTAAATTGTTGTAGTATTCGTCTGTCAAATTGAAACCAATGCATATTAAAGCCCTATATTTTCTTAAATTATATCAAACGAGTGATTAATCTTAAGTATTGATGAGAACTACAATTGTACAAATATGGGAGGAGTAACAATTGGCTTAGTTATCTTATCAATTTAAAAGGAGGAATGGAAATGATTTTCTCCCATCAGATACTTAAGATATATATCATTATAGTTTTAATCAGATAAAATTACTCTTAATTAAAATGGAGTTTTTTAATATAAAAAGTAAAAATGTGAATATTTTTCACACTTTAACCATTTGTAATTGCAAGTATAGAGATATTTTTAAATTTATACTCTCCTATTTTTGTCTGAATATCTTTTATAAATGATTTTTTTGTATAATCCTCTTGTACTGTAATAAGATTTACATCTGCATATTTCATAATATATAAAACATCTGCCTCCATAGTTAATGGAATTGCATCTATAAATATGTAGTTATATCTCTTTTTAACTATTTCTATTAGAAAATATAGTCTTTTTGATAGTACAAGTTCTGATACATCATCTTTCACTGAACCAGCTGTTAATATATCTAAATTTTCATATTTTGTTTTTTGTATTAATATATCTATGTTGTTTTCCTCTCCAGCTAAATAGTTACTTACTCCTATACCTAAATTTAGATTAAAAGCTTTATGGACTTTAGGATTATATATATCAAAATCCATAATTAGAGTTTTATATCCTGCTTTTTGAAATATATAGCCTAAGTTAGATGCAATATTTGTTTTTGCCTCTCTTTGTGGGCTTGATGTAACTAATATTACATTGCCCATATGTTTTGGGTGACTAAAGTTTATTTTTGTTCTAAGATTTCTAAAACTTTTTAATAGTTGAGATGAGTCTCTTGTCAAATATTTTGAGTTTTTTAGTATTGGTAACTCTGCATATAGAGGTAAATCTGTAAGCTCTTTAATCTCTTTTGCATTTTGTAATTTGTCAATTAAGGAGCTTAACCAATATGCTATAAGCATGCCTACAATAAGGCTAAACATAGTTGTTATTGCTATATTCATAGCTCTTTTAGGCTTAATTGGGATTCCATTTGAGTATGCACTATCTATTATCTCATAATCAGATACTGTTGCTACTTTTTTCATATTGTTTTCTGCTTGTTTTTCAAGTAGATATGAGTACATTTTAGCATTAACTTCATGATTTCTCTGTAAATCAATAAGTTTTTTCTCTTTTGTTGGAAGCACTTTTAGCTCTTTTTCATATTTACTTCTTAACTCTAATAGTTTTTTTTCTCTTTGAGATATATTTTTTTGTAACTGTTTGATATTCTCTATAATGATTTGACTATCTCGTCTCATATCTCTTTTAATAGCTCTTAAGGCAGGATATTTAGGAGTATATTCTCTACTCAACTCATTAACTCTTCTCTCTAATTCTTGTAGATGTTGAATGACTCTAATAGTAGGTTCATCTCCTAACTCTTGTAAGGTTGGGGTGATACTGCTTAAATCCTTATTTTTTCTTTTAATATTATGTGTTATTGTATTGATAAGTTTTTTTTCTATATCTATTTGAGATAGTTGAACTTCTATATTGCTAATTCTATCTAATAGACTTTGAGACTGTCTTGTTGGTTCTATTACTCTATTTTTTATTCTAAAATTCTCTAACTCTTTTTCTGAATTTTTTAGTGCTTGACCTGTATTCTTAAGTTGCCTATTTATAAAATCTAAAATTTTGTTATTCTGTTTACTCTTATTAATTATACTCTCTTTTATATATGTCTCCATTAGATTGTTTAGATATAAGATAGCTCGCTTTGACGAATTATTTTGAAAGGTAATTTTTATTAGAGAAGCATTTTTATTTAATCGAACAGCATTAAAATTTTTCTTTATTATCTTTTCATATATATCTCTGCTACTACCATTTAATTTTATATATAGTGGAGTAGTACTATTTGACTCTTTAGTCACTGTAAATTTGAACCATGGAGTAGTTATTTCTCTATTATAGTCAAAAAAATGTTTATATGATTTATTTTTAATTTCAATTAAAAAGTTACTCTTTTGAGGTACTATTTTTATATATTTTCCTGTAATATTTTTATCTAAAATAGTTATATTTGAAATCTTTATTGGCAAATTAGATAGTAGTTCAATTTTTCTATAGTTATCTTCTTTATAATATTGTATTTTTAAATTTAACTTCTCTATAGCTTTCTTATGAATATGAAATATCTGTAAGAGTGCTAAATCTTGGTCAATATTTTCTGAATTAGATGAGTATATATCCTCTAAAGGGTTTAATTCACCCATATCTCTTCTATTGTTATCTGTTTTGACTTTTATAATAGCTTGTGCTTCATATATGGATGGTTTAAAATATAAATTTATAATAGACGCAGACATGCCCATAAAAGTTATAAATATAATTAACCATTTATATGGTAAAATTTTTTTGAAAAATTCTATAAAAAAACTATTATTTTCCTGCATCATGGGTTTACCTTTTATATTTTATAAATTATTTTTTAATGAGTCACTATGAGTTATCTTATTTAATCTCACTTTGTTCAATAATAGTAGGAATTGATGGATTTGATTTAATAGATATTGGTCCTAAAAATATATCTTTAGAGCCTATTATAAGATTAATTGCAATGGTTGCAAAAAATGTTCCTGTTATAGTAACAGTAGGACCCCAATTTGTACCTTGAACTAAATTTTCTCTACTATTAGCATAATCTTCAAAGAAATCTTTAGGAGGAGTATTTTCACTAAGTAGTAGTTTATTTGAATATTTAGATTTAAAAATATCTCTATATACTCTATTAAATTCACTATGGACTCTCTTATCTTTATAATTAAATTCCTCTTCACTAATCTCATCTAAAGGGATTGAGGCTGTAGGAGAGTTCTCATTCTCTTCTCTAGTTTTTATATTATCTTCTCTATAGTCCCATAGATTTGCCTCTGCTCCAAATGTAAAATTAGGCACTCTATGATTTCTTGATATTATAGGAACTTTCAACTTTTTTGCAACTCTATGTAGAGGATAGTGGGCTGATTTATTATCACTTGCATCAATTATAATATCAACTCCATTAACTATCTCTTTTGCATTATCTTTATTAATTCCATTTTCAAATGTTTTAATATTTAAAAATGGATTTACATCTAAAAGTCTTTTTTTTCCAGCTTCTACTTTTTTCATACCTATAGTTGAGATAGTGCAGAAGTGTTGTCTATTGATATTTGTAAGTTCAAATATATCTGGATCAACTAAAGTAATATTTGATACTCCACCTCTTACAAGTTGTTCTGATGCAATTCCACCTGTTCCTCCAACTCCTATAACAGCTACTTTTGCATTTTTAATAAGCTCTCGCTCTTGAGGTGTAAATATCATTGATGAGCGATACCATAATAGCTCATAAAACTCCTCTTCACTTATAGACATACTATATCCTTATATTATATTTAAGTGATATATTATACTTAATTTTTTTTTAAGGCTTTACTATTTTTATAAAAATTTATAGTTATAAAAACTTAGGAATAAAAGTATAATATATAAAATTATATTTTACCAAAAATAAACATAAATTAATAGAAAAATCACTAATATTTTAATAGAATAGTGAGTAGATATATATTTATATCTAAATATAAAGTAATTTGAAATATAATTTATATATAAAATTTATAATACATATTTAAAATTTATTTAAAGGTTTTGAATGAAAAATAATTTAACCATAGCAATTCATCATAAAAAAGGAGATGATTCATACTCTGATAAGTGGATTGAGTATTGCAATAATAATAAGATTAACTATAGATTAGTGAATTGCTATGATAGTAACATTATAGAGCAGTTAAGAGATTGTAATGCACTAATGTGGCACTGGCAACATATTGATTATAAAGCACAACTTTTTGCAAGACAATTAATCCTCTCTTTAGATATTATAGGTTTTCCTGTATATCCAAATGCAAAAACAGCATGGTATTTTGATGATAAATTAGGAGAGAAATATCTACTTGAAGCTATAGATGCTCCAATAGTTAAGAGTTATGCCTTTTATGATAAAAAGAGTGCTTTAGAGTGGATAGAAGATACAACTTTTCCAAAAGTATTTAAACTTAGAAATGGGGCAGGAGCATTAAATGTAGTTCTTATCAAATCTAAAAAAGAGGCAAAAAGATATATCGATAGAGCTTTTGGAAGAGGGTTTAGTGCCAATAGAAGAGATGCTATTTTAGAAGAGAAGATTTGGCACTTTAAAAGAGATAAATCAATTAAGAGTCTATTTAATATTAGTAGAGGTGTCTATCGTTATCTATTTCCACATAAGATATATAATATGCTTCCTATAGAGAAAAATTATCTATATGCACAAGACTTTATTGCTAATTGTGACCATGATATTAGAGTCTTTGTAATTGGCAATAGAGCAGTAACTAAAAAACGAATGGTAAGAGAGGGTGACTTTAGAGCCTCTGGTAGTGGAAAGATGAGTTGGGATATAGGAGAAGAGGGAAAAGAGTGTATAAAAATGGCATTTGAGGTTAAAGAGAGACTTCAAGCTCAATCTGTAGCATTTGATTTTGTAAGAGATATAGATGGTTATAAGATTGTAGAGATAAGTTATGCAGCATCTCCTAGAGGTTTTCCTCACGCTTTAGGTTATTGGACTAGAGATATAGAGTGGATAGAGACACCATTGAGGGTTGAGTATTTTATTATAGAAGATTTAATAGACTCAATAAAAAGATGAAAAATATACTATTTATTATGCCAAAATTAGATGGGGGTGGAGCAGAGAGAGTCTTAGTAAATATTATAAACCATTTAGATAGAGATATATTCAATATCTCTCTACTACTATTTAATAGTGGTGGTTTGCTAATAGATAATCTAAGAGATGATATAGAGATATATATTTTAAATAGTAAATCAACACTAAGAGGATTACCTCTACTTTTAAAAAAAATCTATATATTAAAACCAGATATTATATTTAGTGGAATTGGAAATTTAAATCTATACCTATCTATCTTTATACCTGTAGTTAAACTTTTTCTACCAAATACCACTTTTATTGCAAGACAGGCAAGTATTTTAAGTGTTAATAATGGTAGAGAGAAATCCCCTAGATTATATGAGTGGTTATATAAGAGAGTATATAAGAACTATAGTAGAGTAATTTGTCAATCTCTATATATGCAGAGAGATTTAATAGAGAACTACAGTTTTCCAAAAGATAAGAGTGTAGTTATAAATAATCCAATAGATATAGATAGTTTAGAGAGATTATCAAAAAAGAAGATAGAGTATCCATTTCATAACTCCATTAGATTAATCCATATAGGGCAACTTAGATATGAGAAGAGACAAGATTTATTACTAAAAGCTCTCTTTAAATTAGATGATAGATATAGTTTAACAATTATTGGAGATGGAGCAAAGAGAGAGGAGTTAGAGAGTTTAGCCTCTAATCTTGATATTAGTAATAGAGTAGCTTTTTTAGGAGATAAAAAAAATCCATATAGTTATCTAAAAGAGGCTGATATATTTCTATTAACTTCAGAGTATGAGGGGTTTCCAAATGTACTCTTGGAGGCTAATCTATTTGGTTTACCAGTTGTATCTTTTAACTCAATAGGAGGTATTAGTGAAATTATAAAAGATAAAAGAAATGGAATTTTAGTAGCACAAGGAGATATAGAGGCGTTTGCTACTGCCATAGAGAATATAGATATTAAAAATTTTAATAGAGAGAAGATAATAGAAGATACAAAAGATAAATATAATATAGATTTAATTATTGAAAAGTATCAAAAAGTTTTTATAAAAGGATTTCCAAATATTATAAAGGATAAGTTATGACAAAGAGAAAAATAACTATATGTAGCAATACCTCTTGGTATCTATATAATTTTAGAAAAGGATTAATAAAAGCACTTATAGATAGAGATTATGAGGTTATTTTAATATCTCCTATAGATGATTACTCTAAAAGATTAAAAGATTTAGGGTGCAGATTTTATGATATAAAATTAGATAATAAAGGTACTAATCCTATAAAAGATATAAATTTAATGTATCAATACTATAGACTCTTCACTCAGATAGAGCCTGATATGCTACTAATATTTACAATAAAACCAAATATATATGCAGGAATTATTGCAAAGTTTTTAGATATTCCAACTATAAATGTTATATCTGGACTTGGTACAGTATTTTTAGATAATAAAATTAGTTCACAGATAGCAAGATGGTTATATAAAGTTTCATTCTCTGGAAATAGAGTCCTTTTTGAAAATTTAGATGATAGTAGGGAGTTTATTAAGCAAAATCTTATTAATAAAAATCAAGCAATTTTAATCCCCGGTGCTGGAATTGATACAGAACTATTTAAACCAAAATTAAAACTCAAAAGATATAACAGAGATATAACTTTTTTACTTATAGCAAGACTTATAAAAGATAAAGGTATAGTTGAGTATATAGAGGCTATTAGAGTAGTTAAAAAGAGATATCCTAATGCAAAATTTAGAATACTTGGCTCATACTATTTTGATAATCCATCATCAATATCTAAAGATGAGGTTGATAGTTGGGTAGCAGAAGGACTTATTGAATATCTAGGTTATACTGATGCTGTATTGGAAGAGATAGAGAGGGTTGATTGTATTGTTCTTCCATCATATAGAGAGGGGTTATCAAGAGTTCTATTAGAGGCTGGAAGTATGTCAAAACCGATAATTACAACCAATGTTGCAGGTTGTAAAGAGGTAGTAGAAGATAGCTATAATGGGTTTTTAGTTCCTCCAAAAGATAGTAAATCTTTAGCTATTGCTATGGAAAAGATGATAGAGTTATCTCCTAAAGAGAGAGATATTATGGGAATATTGGGTAGATTAAAAGTTATAGATGAGTTTGAGGAGAAGATAGTAATAAAAAAATATCTATCTGTAATTTCATCATGTCTGAAAATATCAAAAATAGCTTTTTCAAACTAAAAGAATAGATTTGTTCGTTGATGTTTGTCAATATTTAATATATATTAATTTGATACTATCACTCACAATTAATAATAGGAGAGATATTTTATGCGAAATTTTTTAGAATTAGAAGCTGGTTATCTATTTATTGGATTTGTAATATTGGCTGTTACTCTATTTGTAACAACAAGACCTTTTATGTCAAAAGGAGCTTTAAAAAAAGGTATGCTTTGGGTTACTCTTGTTTTATCATTTCTTATAGGGTTACATTTTAAAATAACTACAGATAGAATGAAGGAAGTAGAGAAGGCTTTTAATGAGGGAAAAACTATTATATGTGAAAGTAGGGCATTAAGAAAAGTTGCACAATCTATTGATATAGATAAGAGTAGAGGTTGGGTACTAAAAGATGGAATATTTACATCTCCCAACTACTCAAGACCATTTCATTCAGCTAGATGTATTGTGAAGTAATATAATTGTAATAAAATTACTGATATACTTTTTTTTTATAAAAATTGAGTTGTAAGGGAACTTATGGAGTATGTATTTAATGGAGGTTTTTTAAGTACAAAAGCACCTCTATTTATGGATATAATTATAGTTATTTTAATTTTAATACCTATTTTAATTGGAGTAAGTATTTGGTTAGCTAGAAAAGAGTATTATGATATACATCATAAAATTCAATTATCTTCTTTTACACTATCTCTTTTAAGCTTTATATATTTTATATATAATATATACTTTATGGGAAATGTAGATTTATATATAAAAGATACTATTATAGATGCAAAAGCTATAATATATGTATATATTACTATTTTTTTAATAACAAATATATTTTGGTATCGTACTTTAAAATTTGCACTTGAAGATAGTTCAAGACGGGCATTGCCAGGATTATACAGTAGTAGTCATAAGAGGTGGGGAAAAGTTACAGCCATATTTGTAGGTGCTAATAGCATTATATATATGGTTGTATATATACTTTTATTTATTATTTAATTATCTTCTCTTTTTAAGTAATTTTGCATTCTCAGGATTATTGAGTAAAGCACTCATAGAGTCAACCTCCTCTCTCTCATCTCTTGGAAGTGCAATATTAATTAAAATTGGATACTCCTCTACAAATAGTTGTTTAATGGCAAGTATAGGGATTTGAACAAATGAGCCAAAATTTTGAGTTCCAAATCCAGCCTCAAATTGTAAAAAATCTTCATCTATTGATGCACTCTCAAATGAGTAGTTAGCTAACATAAATAGTGTAATTGTTGGAAGAGATTTTATTATCTCTTTTGGTAGTGGTGGGTCAAATTTAACAAACTCAATCTCACAAGCCACACCAAACTCTTGTTCCTCTTCAAATAGAAACTCAATGATATTTAATATATGTTCATGCATAATATTTTGAAATTGTAATTTTTGTAGTTTTTCTAAAGACATATTCTCTCTTTTTTATCTATATGAATAGTGATATTTTTTGTAATCTGAAATCCTATCATAGCATTCATTAAAGCAAAATGTGAAAAGTGCTTTAAATTATCACTTTTAATATCTTTTTTTATTATTTTATTGTTATCTATAAGTTTTTCTCTTATAGTTCCTCGTAAGAGAGGATTTTTAGGGGTTATCCATTTAGTCCCATCAAAAAAAGCAATATTAGCAATAGATGTATCTGTTAATAAGCCATATTTTTCTATAATTATATCACTATATTTATAGTATTTATCTTTTAATCTATTGAGCTTATCTCTATTAGCATATTTATATCTATAATCAATTTCACTCTCTACAATTCTAAAACTCTTAAACTCTCTTCTTTTATATGGTATATAATCTATAGAGAGTATATCCTCTCTATATATAACTCTACATCTAAAAGTTCCATCTTCTATAGGTGGAGTTATATAATCCTTTAAATCTATCTCTTTATCTATATTAAATAGTTCAAGACGACTTCTATTTAGTCTCTTATTGTGATATTCTATATTATAGATTTTCCCATCTCTAATTTTTATAGTCTCTAAGAGTTCCATTAATCAAATAGCTCTGTAGATAGATACCTCTCTGCTGTATCACAGAGAATTGTAACTATAACTTTATGCTTATTTTCTGCTCTTGAAGCGACTCTAAATGATGCTTCAACATTTGCTCCACTTGATATTCCAACCAATAGCCCCTCCTCTTTAGCTAATTTTTTTGCCATGCTAAAAGCACTACTATCATCAATCTGAATAACCTCATCATATATAGAGGTATTTAATACTTTTGGGATTAATCCACCTCCAATACCTTGAATTTTATGGCTACCTTTAGCTTTTCCAGATAGAACTGCTGAATTGGTTGGCTCTATAGCAATAGATTTTAGATTTGGAATTTTCTCTTTTAACAGTTCAGATACTCCTGTAAGAGTTCCACCTGTTCCAATTCCTGCTATAAAGTAGTCAATATTGTCATTAGTATCATTTAGAATCTCAATAGCAGTTGTATTTTTGTGAGCATTTGGATTATTTGGATTTTCAAACTGTTGTAACACATATCCATTTAACTCTTTAGCTAATCTATTTGCCTCTTTAATTGCCCCCTCCATAGCACCACTAGCAGGAGTCAATACAATTTTAGCTCCAAGATGAGTTAATAGTTTTCTTCTCTCAATGCTCATAGACTCTGGCATTGTCAATATTAGCTTTAAACCTTTTGATGCACATATACTAGCCAATGCAATACCTGTATTTCCACTTGTAGGCTCAATTATAATTGTATCTTTAGTTATTAGCCCATCTTCTAAGGCTCTATTTACCATATTTAAAGCAATTCTATCTTTAACTGATGATGTTGGGTTCATAAACTCACACTTAGCTAAAATTGTAGCTCCTGATAACTCTGATAGTCTATTTAATTTAATTAGAGGTGTATCTCCAATTAACTCATCTATGGTTGATGCTAACATATAATCTCCTTAATAGAATACTTAATCTTCTCTCCTGCATATAGTGGAACAATATCTCCATATTTAGTAGGTACTATAAAATCTCTCTCCTCTAAGATAACCTCTTTTTTAGGAACTTCTATATTATATATATTTTGTGCATTTGTTGATATAAACTTTTGAAGATTATCCAAATTTGAGTTCTCTAAAAATAGCTCTGTTAGTAGCTGTAGAGTAATTGGTGCTGTAAATACACCAGCAGAGCAGAAACTAGCTTCTTTTTTATCTTGTGGGTGTGGAGCAGAGTCTGAACCAAACATAACTTTAGGGTGTGCCTTAAATGCTACCTCTCTTAGTGAGGCTCTATCCTCTGGTCTTTTTGCAATAGGTTTACAAAATAGATGAGGTTGAAGCATACCCCCTGCTACATCATCAAGCGTAATCAATAGATGGTGTAGTGTAATAGTTGCATATAGATTATCAAATCTATCTAATAGTGCTACACTCTCTTTAGTTGTAATATGCTCCATAATAATCTTAAGGTTTGGAAAGTTTAAGGCTAACATCTCATATATAGATGCAAATTCTGCCTCTCTATCCATTACAAAACCATTTGTCTCACCATGAATAGCAAGAGGTATATTAAGTTCACTCATAGCATTTAGAGTATTTTTTAGCTCTTTTATATCAAATCCACTAACACCACCCTCTGAATTTGTTGTAATTCCAGCAGGATATAGTTTAATAGCAGATATTTCATCTTTTACTTTGCTTAAAAACTCTTTACTATAGGTTGGTTTAAAAAATAGAGTCATATATGGATTAAAAGAGCTATCTTTAGAGGCATCTATAACTCTTTTTCTATAAGCTATTAGCTTATTTTTAGTAGTAATTGGAGGTATTAGATTTGGCATAATAATAGCACCACTAAAGCTAGTAGCACTAAGAGGTGCTACCACCTTTAACATATCATCATCTCTTAGGTGTAGGTGCATATCTAATGGGGAGTTAATTACAATCGACATTTAAATCCTTTTTAAAAAGGATTGTGCCTTAAATAGCTTAAAGTATTATTTAAAGAAATCATCTCCCTTAAAAAAATCTCTCTCTGCTTTAGTATCTTTGCTATTTCTAAGCTTTTGAGCAGTTTTTAGGACTGAACCAATATCTACACTTATATTATCTCCATCTATCTTAGCTCCAATTCCTCCCACATTTGCACTTATACTATCACCTTTTATACTAGCTCCAATATTGTTTCCAACATGTGCATTTAAATTATCTTTTCTACCTCTATCATCAATAGACGCACCAATATTTCCGACATTAGCTTTAATAGGCTCTCCTTTTGGGATTGTTTTTACAACTTTACCATTAACAATAACTTTTCTATCAATAATATTTATATTGGTATTACCATTTTTATCTACTTCATAATCTTTAGCATATAAAGAACTTATAGTAGCAAGTGAAAGAAGTATAAAATTTATATTTTTTAACATTTAAAATCCTTTTCTTTTTATATTAGCACAAAAAAGATTAATATATATTGATAGTAGTTAATTTTTTAATGATATCTATATTACCATATTAACATCATCATGTTCTTGGAAAGCCTTAAATAGTTTATCTCTCTCCTCTTTAGAGGATACTTCACAAGTTGTATTTAGAGTTACAAATTTTCCATTTTTAGATATATTTCCATCTCTACACTTATAATCTTTCTCTTTCATAATATCAAATACACATGCTTGAAGCTTTTTTTTATCTCTTCCAATAAGTTTAAATCCCCACTCACATGGATATTTTATCTCTGGTTTTGCGTTATCGTCTAAAATCACCTGATTTTCCTCCTGATTTACTCTCTAGTTGTATATTTCTTATAACCATACTTTTATTAATTGCTTTTAACATATCATATATTGTAAGAAGCCCTATGCTAACACCTGTTAAAGCTTCCATCTCTACACCTGTTTTACCTCTTAGTTTAGCTGTTACTGTTAATTTAAATGCAGGAATTTCTTCTATCTCCTCTATATCTGTCTTAATTGAGGTTAACATTAGTGGATGACACATAGGAATTAAGTTGCTTGTCTGTTTAGCGCCCATAATTGCTGATATTACAGCAGTCTGTAGCACAGGACCTTTTTTATTTGAGTTTGTAACAACTGCTTCATATGCTTCTCTATTAACCTCTATAATTCCAGAGGCTACTGCTATTCTTGTAGTATCATCTTTATTTGATACATCAACCATTTTAGGTTTATTATTTTCATCTAAATGAGTTAGGTTCATCTGTTTCCTTTATTATAATTTTACCCAAAAAATAGTTAAATTAGACAATATTTATCTTAAATAAAAATTATATAAGATAATATATCTTATAATCTCAAATTATTAAAATGGAGTAAAAAAAAGATGAAAAAAGTTTTAATATTAGGTGGTGGCTTTGCAGGTGTTGAAGTTGCCATATATTTAAGAAAACAAGGAGTAGATACTACTCTTATAAGTGATAGGGATTATTTATATATATACCCTATATCTATTTGGATACCAACAGGAGAGACAACTGTGGATAATGTCTCAATACCTCTTGAGAAGTTAGCAAAGAGGCATGGATTTAATCTAATAGTTGATGCTGTAACTAAGTTTGAAGCTAAAGATAAAAGAGTTACACTTGCTAGTGGTAAAGTTATAGATGATTTTGAATATATTGTTGTAGCTATTGGACAAGATAAGATTAAGTTAAAAGGTATAGAGAATAGTCTCTCAATATGTGGAAAACCTGAGGAAGCAGTTGAATTAAATAGAAGATTAGAGGAGCTTGTTAAAAAAGGTAGTGGAAAGATAGCTATGGGATTTGGTGGAAACCCTAAAGATACATCAGCTGTTCGTGGGGGACCTGCTTTTGAAGTTTTATTTAATGTTCATAATTTTCTAAAGAAAAAGGGGTTAAGAGATAAGTTTGAGTTAACATTTTTTGCACCAATGGAAAAACCTGGTCAAAAAATGGGAGATAAAGCTCTTGTTATGATGGATAAGATGTTTGGTATGACAAATATCAATAAAAAGGTTGGCTCAAAAATTGTTGAGTTTGAAAAAGATGGTATTAAATTTGAAGATGGTACTAAATTAGAGTCTGATTTAACTATGTTTATATCAGCAGGAAAGGGACACCATATATTAGAGAAATCGGGACTTCCAATTAGTGAAGCTGGGTTTGTTATGACTAATGAGTATAATGAGATAGATGGATTTGATGGAATTTATGCTATTGGTGACTCTGCATCTCTTATGGGACCAAAATGGAGAGCAAAACAGGGACATGTAGCTGAAGTTATGGCTCGAAATGTAGCTTATAATATATTTCAAAAGATGCAAAATATTAATTCAAAACATAGTTATTTAGACCATATAAATATTTTATGTGTTATGGATACAGGTGATGGTGCCGCTTTTGTATATAGAAGTGATAGTAGTGCTAAAATGATACCAATGCCAATTATTGGACATTGTATAAAAAAAGGTTGGGGTTGGTATTATAAAAACTCTAAATTGGGAAAAATTCCTAGAATCCCAGGAATGTAAAAAAATTAAAGGAAAAGTGTGAAACAGATAATATTAATGGAGAAATATCCTATATTTGAATTGGATATAGAAAAATCAGAGACAAAATATAAGAGTGTAGATGAGATATTGGATTATTTAAAAGAAAAAATAGATAGTCATGATATAGCAGTATATATAGGGAAATTTGACCACTACTCTCATACTAAGAGTTTAGAAGATGGAGAAGTAGCTAATGAGATATTAGATGCTAAAAATATTATATGTTGTTTTGGTAAGGGATTATTAAAGCCTACAGTTTTGGGTATAAGACCTCGCTCCATTGGTGTAGCTGAACTTAAGGATAAATTTGTTATTTCATTTCTTGAAGCTCCCAATCCTATTGCAAATGAAGCTATGGAGAGTTGGGTTAAAAGTTTAATTGACTTTTAATTTTTTAAATGTTTGATTTTATCAAAAAATCTTCAAGAAAACCCCGAACTCTTGGACTAGGAACTAGCTTTCAAGA
>JALWDJ010000019.1 GCA_027014605.1 Campylobacteraceae bacterium | reverse complement strand
TTTTTTGTAAATTCATCTGTTGCTAATATGCTATTAGTCTTTTGTCTATTTGCATGATATAGATAAAAAGTATATAGAGCTAATAGATTGGCAAAATCTTTTTTATGTCTCATAAATTTTTGTAATAGATGTGGATGAATTGCTATAACTTTATCTATAGGTTCTACTTTCTGTTGCATAATATTTGCCTTTATTATAATTGATTAATGGCATTATATTATAAAAATATATTATTTGTCAAGGTTTTTATTCAAAAAATGAAAAAAATAATTCGATTATAATTATATTTCTTTCAATGCTTCTTTAAAAAGTTTAAAAAGTTGAAGTTTATCTTTAAGTTTTTTATTTTCTAACATTAAATTTAAAGCTGTTATAGCAGTTTTTGGCATATGATTTTCAGATACCCATCTTCCTATTGTACCAAGTGGAATATCTAACTCTTTTGCTAATTCTTTTCGAGTTAAATTACATTCCCTACAAACTCTTTTAACTAAATGCTCCTCTTTTTTTTCCAAATCTCAACCTTTTTTTTAAATCTATTATAGCAAAAATCTCGCCACTTTTGGCAAATCTCGCCACTATTTTTTCCTTTTCCCGTAGGGAGTTTTTAAGTATCTTCTTTTCTACAAGGTAGATATTAAAAGTATGTCGCCTGTTTTTTAGGTGACCTATTTTTACGACCAACAGTTGGGCTGAAAATACGACTACCTAGAAGGCTGATTTTACGACGACCTAAAACATAAAAATAAAGTTTATATAAAAATATTATTCTTATTGGAATAGTGCGAAAAAGTTAAAAGTGGAGGTTTAAATTCTATATAGTTATACAATATTAAAAGGGACTAACTCTCCATTCTGTAAGCGAGGTAAAATATCTGTTTTTATTTTTCTAATAATATATTGCTTTTTATTATATGAGACAGTAGTATCTTTTATAATATTTTTTATCTTTTGTCTATATAAAAAAGTTATAAAATTTATTAAGGCTCTATTGAATTGAGTATCATTTAATGATTTATATATATTATTTGACATTAGATTAACTATATCAGGGTGATTTTTATCACCATTAGAGATTAATTCAAAAAAAAATGCATACTCTCCAAAATCTATTGGTTCTAATAGGGTTAAAACTTTTTCAAGACGACTATCATCTTCTAAAAGAGTCTTAATAATATTTAAAAGACTTAAGTTATCTCTATTTCTCTCTATAACTATTTTGCTATTTTCTACTTTAGTTTGTGAGCTAAAGAGCTTTGGAGATATACCTAAAATAGTAGCAGAGTAAGAGATATTTTCCTCTCTTCTAAAAGGGGATAACCTATCTAAAAACTCTCTTATCTCTCTAAATGCACTCTCTTTCTCTATTGAATTATTTAAATTATATGATTTTGCTATCATCTCAATAGTAAAGGGGATAAGCTCTTTACCATCTTTTAATAGACTTGCCACTTCATCTACTCTTCCATCTGCTATCATATCTGCTGGGTCTTTTCCCTCTGGAAATAGAACAACAGAGCCATTAAATCCATGGATACTTAATATCTTAGAGGCTTTTAATCCTGCATTTATCCCTGCTTTGTCTCCATCATAGGCTAGTATAATATCTGGTTTAGCTTTTTTTAGTATGGGTAGATGCTCTTCTGTTAAAGCTGTACCTAAAGTAGCTACTGCTGTATGAAATCCTACTTGATGAAATAGAATTACATCTAAATAACCCTCACATATAATAATCTTTTTCTCTCTATATATGTAAGTTTTAGCTTTAGAGTACCCATATAGTAGTTGAGATTTATTAAATAGTTTTGTTTGAGGCGAATTTATATATTTAGCAGGGTGATTTACAATAGTCCTTCCACCAAATCCAACTATTTCATCACTTGGAGAGTAGATTGGAAATGTTATCCTATTTGTTAATCTAGCATAATATTCTTTATCACCATTTGCAATAACTCCAGCCTCTTCAGCCTTATCAAAAGGTAGAAAGTTATTAGATAAAAATTCTATTAAATCATTAGATTTTCCAATATATCCTATGCCAAACTCCTCTATAGATTGAGTATTTACTCCTCTGCTTAGAAGATACTCTTTTGCTCTTTGATTTAAATTTAAATTTTTTCTATACCACTTTTGTATCTGCTCTAAAACTCTTCTTATCTCACTAAAATTATCTCTTTTTTTTGTGTGTACTAATGAGAAGTTCATAATAGACGCAATTTTCTCTAAAGCTTCAGGATAGTTTAGTTTTTCATACTCTTGAACAAATTTAATTGCATCACCAGCTGTTCCACAATTTCCAACTAAAAAGCTTTTTGTTAAAAACGAATGACTTTTATCTCTTACTGTAATATCATAAACAAACTCCTCTCTGTTACCTTTTTCTATCTCTTTTACTCTTATAAGGAGATACTTAATACCATTTATCTCTTCAAAAAAGCTCTTTAAAGACTCTCTTTTTCTAAAAAGAATTTCATAATATTTTTTATAATGAACTCCCTTTTTATCTTTATATGCCTTTCTTTGATATAGAGCAGGTATCATCTCCAGACTAATGGCTAAATCAACTACAGAGTAGGCCAAATTTCGACTAATAGTTGCATAAGTTCCATTAGAGTAGCAACCATCTCCATCCATTAATCCTTTTAAAAGAGCCTCTCTAAGTGGTCGTTTTAAATAATTAAAAAAGTAGGGATAGTTTTTATTTATAGCACCCCGAGAAAAGAGTTTTTTAAAGATAAACTCTAAATTAGTGCTAGAACAGGTTACCTTTAAAGAGTTTTTTCTATTTTTAGGATAGAAAAGAGAAGCTTTTTTATTAAAAGAGTCTTTTAATACTTTAATAATTTTATCGGCATAAGCTCTCTCTTTTGAGTGCAAAGAGAATTTAATTCCACCTCTATATGTACTACCCTCTGCAATATAGATACCAAAAAGCCACATTAAATCTGTTGTAATCTTTACAGTTTCTATCTTTTTTACATTTTTTCCTAAACGATTTTTCTCCCAAAACGAGCTAATATCTAAACTATCTCTATTATCTATCTCTCTATTAATAGGATATAGAAAATAATCTCCTCTTTTTACCTCTTTAGCAAAAATAGTAGTAAAGTTTAAAACAATTGGTTTAATATGTTTTCGTTTTTTTATAACTTTATAAAACTTTTGAGTACGATTTTTTTCAACACGAATATAGGGTAACTTTTTAAAAGCCTCCTCTTTTGAGACAATTAACATATCATGATTTTCGGTAAAGAAAGACCAATCATTAATTAAGTCTGTTTTAAATTTTAATATCTCATATTGAGGTTTATGTTTGAGAGTTTTTATTACCTCTGTCTCCATACCATTAGAAGCATAAACTACATCACCAATTTCTATATGCTGTATCTCTTTTAATCCTTTATTAGTTCGTATCTCTTCTGTAGGAGCTAAACAGCCAAAACATCTGAATATCTGTTTGCTTGGACTGACAATAAAACTTGGAGTATTTTCATGATGAAATGGACAGTTTGCCTTATAGTTTGCTCCAGCCTTTTTTAACTCTATATAGTTTGAGATAATATCAACAATATCTATACTATTTTTTAACTGCTCTTCACTTCTTTTGTCTATCATATATATACTCTATTAACTCAATAATATCTACTTCTTTATCTATATAATATGAACTATATAAGATATATGCCCCTGCAAATATCTCATCTATGCTCAATTTTCTTTTCCTTCGTTCTATCTTTAACTTATCTATGGTTACTCCCCAACCTGCATAAAATGGCATACCATAACAGTAAACTTCTTTATTTAAGAGTAGGGCTTCCATTCCCATACCTGATGTTTTCGTATATATTTTACTAAAATAACCTAATAACTCTATGGGATTTATATTATCACTTAATACAATGCAAATATTTGGAATATCTTTAATATCTATATCTGACTCTTTTTTACCACATATTACATCTGGGTGTATTTTAATATAGATTTTACTATAGGGATTATCTCTAATTGCATCATCTATCATCTGCTGAGTTGTAAATCTACCTGCCAATCCATATTTTAGTGAACTATCATTATTAGTTTGAGCAATAATTAATATCTTATCCTCTTGTGTATCTAAAAAGGTTAAATCTATCTTTCTAAAACTATTATATTTAGATATTTTATACTCTACTATCTTCTCTATTGCTCTCTTAGCTAAACGCATTAAATCTCTATCACTCTTAAAATTATAACTGTTTAAAATATTTTCTAATCTTGATGGAGCTGTAGCAGCATAATATATACCTATATCATCTTTAACTATTGAAAAACTTTTTGCCCCCTCTACCCCTAAGCCAATGGAGCGAATAAATCCATCTTCCAATAGAAGAAACCTATTCCTACTAACTTTTGCCATAATGACTGCCCAAATTCCAGATTTTTTTCTTCCCCAACCAACAAAAATTACACTCTTAAATAGATATTTAAAAGATTTAAGTAGTGTAGTATGCTCTATTTTTAAAAAGTTTTTACTATTTTTAATAAGAGGGAGGGATATGGAGATGTATCTATTCATCTTTTCTTAATAACTCTATCTGATTATATATATCTTCTATAAAATTATGCTCTATTCTATATTGATGTA
>JALWDJ010000018.1 GCA_027014605.1 Campylobacteraceae bacterium | reverse complement strand
TTTGAACTTTTTGAGCTATTTTATAAACTATCAGAGAATGGTGTTAAAGTAATTCAGAGTAATTCTGATACAGAATTTATTAAAAACTTATATAAAAATTATGATATAAAAATTGTTAATGCAAATAGATTTATTAATAGTAAAAGTAATGGACGAGGAAAAATTACAGAAGTTTTAATAAGGAGCAAAGCATGGTAAAAGGTGGAATGGGTGGAGCTAATACACAAACAGGTATCCATTTTGAAGGAGTTGTGGATATTGTAACCTATTTAGATAATGATGTTAATGGTTACTCTTGTATTGCCAAACCGTTAAATAGCAAAAAACAGACAATGGGTTATAACATATATTATAATGGAGAATTGGTTGCTGAGTCTTTTAAAAAATATGAATTATATAGATATTTAGACTCAGTAGGTGTCCATTGGCAACAGATATTATCTAAAAGGCTTTTACCCGATGATGCAATTTATGTAATAAGCAACAATACGGTTTTTATAATAGAGGTTAAATATCAAGAAGTTGCTGGAAGTGTAGATGAAAAACTACAAACTTGTGGATTTAAGTTAAATCAATATAAAAGGTTGTTTGCACCACTTAATCATAATGTTGAATATATCTATATTTTAAATGATTGGTTTAGAAAGTCTGAATACAAAGATACACTAGATTATATAATCTATATGAATTGTAGATACTATTTTGAATATTTACCACTATATGAAATAGGCTTACCTGTTCCAAATAAAAATTAAAAAGTTAAATAAAATGAAAACTATACTAATATGGGTTATATTACCACTTATTGCAATCCAATTTATAACAATAGATGTACCAGATAAGCTTAATAGTAATCCTAAAGATGAAATAAAAGCACCTAAAGAGGTTATAAGTATCTTAAAGAGGTCATGTTTTGATTGTCACTCAAATAGTGTAACCTATCCATGGTATGATAAGATAGCTCCTGCTTCATGGTATGTTAAAATGCATGTTAAAAAAGGAAGAGAGATAGTAAACTTCTCAAAATGGAATAGCTACTCTAAAGAGAAAAAGTTAAAAATCTTAGATAGACTTCCAAAAGCAATAGTTATTCGTATGCCACTTCCCACATATCTATGGTTACATAAAGATGCAAAGCTATCAAATAGTGATAAAGAGATTTTAAGAAAATGGATAGAAAGATTAAAAAATAGTTATAGTCAGGCAACCCTGTAATAGTTTTCAAGAATATATTTTATAGATTTTTTTTTAAAATCTTTAGTTTTATATTCTAAGAAACTATTAATATTTAAAAATTTGTCTCTTAGAACATCTAAGAGAAGTCTATCTTTAATATTACAAGCTGAATTGAAATCTGCATTGTCTAAGTGACCATACTTAATGCACTGAAATTTCTCTTGTGTTTTTCTATTTTTTCTACTAATGCACCCACAACTATTACAAGTTTGGCTTGTATATTCAGGGTGAACAAATGATATATTAATTTGGTGTCTATGAGCAATATTTATAATTCTATTTT
>JALWDJ010000017.1 GCA_027014605.1 Campylobacteraceae bacterium | reverse complement strand
AATCATTTGGGTCAATCTTATCATGTAGATTACAACTAGCAACAGGTGATGTCTCTGTTGTGCCATATCCTTCTAATATCTCTTTTCCAAATCTCATCTTAAATAGTTTTGCTACATCATCAGATAACTTCTCTGCTCCTGCTACTACCATTTTTAGTGACTCAAACATTAAAGGGTGAATTTTTCTATTTTTTGCATATAGTCTATAGAATGTAGATGTACCAAATATAGTTGTAGCTCTATATTTAAGTGTCAATTTTGCAATACCTAATCCATCTGTTGGGTCAGGATGAGATACAACAGGAACTCCCTCTACTATAGGTAGAAGTGTAGTTACAGTTAATCCAAATGAGTGAAATATGGGAAGAGTTCCAACCATTATATCTTTTGTAGTTGGATTTAAGAGAGTAATAACCTGCTTAATATTTCCCATAATATTTTTATGAGTTAGCTCAATTCCTTTTGGTGTTCCTTCACTTCCACTTGAAAACATTATAACAGCAGTAGATGAGGTGTTAACTCTCTTTATAAATAGAGTTTTTAGAAGTCTTGTTGGAAGAAATCTTGCTAATATATAGTGTTTTATCTGCTCTGCTTTAGTAATATTGGATTTTATATCCTCTAAATAGATAATATCTCTACTCTCTAAAAGCTTATCAAGATTAAACCCTTTTGCTTTTAGTTTAGTTATAAACTGTTTTGAGGTGATAATCTTTTTTATATTTGCTAACTCTATTGCACTATTTATAATATCAACTCCACTTGAGTAGTTTAGATTAACAATAGTTTTCCCAAGAGTTAAAAGTGCCATATTGGCAATCGTTCCACCTGCACTTGTTGGTACTAATAATCCAATATTCTGCTGATTAGATAAAAATCTACCAAAAGCTCTTCTCATAAGTAGAACTGCTGTTATAAATTTATATCCATTAAGCTCCACTCCTGTTGAGTCTGCTACAGATAGATTACTACCTACTCTTTTAGCTTCCTCTATCCAAGCCTCTTGAATAGTTGGAACTCTATTGATATATGATTGCCAAGAGAGTATAGATAGTTTAATGACTTCTCTTTTCACTTCTATAGCAGAACTATCTATATCTAATGGAGTTCCAAAATTTATACTTATATCTTTTTGATTTCTAGCTCTCATCTTATCTGAAGCGTAAGAGAACTTACTCTCCCATAATCCCCTTATATAAAATGGAACTATTATTGCATCTTGAACATTAGCTGTAGCAAACTCAAACCCCTTTTGAAACCTGCCTAATTGTCCATTTCTTGTTATATTCCCCTCTGGAAATAGTGCAACACTATCTCCACTATTTAGTGCATTAGTTACTAGAGATAGAGCATTTTTCCCACCCCTTGTAGATATTGGAATTGCTTTAAAAAATTTTAAAAAAGGTTTAAAATACCATAAATTATAGTATCTTCTATCTATTACAAATCTTATCTCTTTATGATAGGCTATCTGTAAAAATGCCCAATCTAAAAATGAGATATGATTTCCTAATAGAAGCACACCCTTATCTGTTTTTAGATTTTCTAACCCCTCAATGGTTATCTTATATTTTAAATTAAATAGAGATTTAACAATAAATCTAACCATAGAGTGAGCTAGTTTAGTAATAGAGTAGAGAAAAGCTAAAAATACAATTATAGTAGCAACAGTAAAGAGAGCCTTACTATCTAGTCCAAAATAGGCAAATAGGGCAGATAGAATTAAAAATATAAACATAGATAGATTTTGCATAAAGTTACTTCCTGCTAAGACTTTACCCATTACTCTTTTAGGTGTATAGAACTGTATTAGACTATTTAGTGGAACAATAAAAACTCCCGAAAAGAACCCATAAAAGAAAAAGGCAATTCCAAAATATATGGTTGAGGTTAGATGAGGTATAAGCAGTAGAGATAGAGATATACCAAATGCACCAATTGGAATAATCCCCTTTTCTATATGGTTTCTGCTAACTATGCCGACAAATATAGAGCCAAATATTATTCCAATGCCTGTTATTGATAGTAATCCTTGGGCTACTATAGTATTTGTAATCCCCATATTTGTCTTTAGATACTCTCCAAATATAGCCACTACAAGTTGAGATACCCCCCAAAATATTGAAAGTCCAATAATAGAGAGCCATACTATATTATTATCTTTTAGATAGGATAGATTTATATCTTTTTTAAATTTAATCTGAATATTCTCTTTTTTCTCTATATTTGGATTAAGTCGTAGAGATAGTAAAAACTCAACTATAGATGCTCCAATGAGAGCAAATCCTAAAGGGTATATAGTTTTTAAGATATGAGATTTATCTAAAAGTTTAACTCCATCTAAAAGATATTCAAAAAATATAGAGTATATTACAGCTCCAGCTAATATAGAGATAATAGTAATAGATTGTACTATAGCATTACCCTCTGTTAATCTATCCTCCCCTACCATCTCTTTAATAAGTCCATACTTAGCAGGAGCATATATTGCACTCTGCCCTGCCAATATAAAAGTCATGCTAAAAGCTACCCAAAACCACCCCATAATATAGGATATTAAAATAAAAATTGTAATAAATATAGCAAATAGTGCAGAGAGCTGAATAATCCTAACCTTAGAGTATTTATCACTTAAAAATCCAGCAGGAGCAAATAGAAATATAAAAGGTAGTAGAATGAGAGCATTTACAATAGCTGTTAATATAATTAACTCAGTACCACTATAAGCTTTAAATATTGTATTTTGAAGTATTATTTTATGTCCTAAATCTGTCATTGAGTTTAAAAAAACAATAAATATATATGGTTTAAATCCGTTTATCTTAAATAGTTTTAACATTTTAATATCCTATAATTTTTTTATAATCATATCTTTTTTTGTTACAATAGTAAATTAACATAATAAGGCATATTAAGTGATAATATTAGGTATAGACCCAGGAACTAGAAATTTAGGTTACTCTATTATTGAGTTAAAAAACTCTAAAATAGCATTAGTTGAAGCTGGTCTATTAAAATTTAAAACAACAGAGTTAAGAGAGCAGATAAGAGAGTTATCAGATGGGATAGAGGCTATTATAAAAAATTATAATATTGATGAGGTATCTATTGAGAATATATTTTTTGCTCATAATCCAAAAACTTTTATTAAATTAGCTCAATTTAGAGGAGCTTTATGTCTAAAAATTCTCTTAACTATTGGAAAATATGAAGAATATACTCCACTTCAGGTAAAAAGAGCAATTACAGGTAATGGAAAAGCATCAAAAGAGCAGGTAGCCTTTATGGTTCGTCGTCTATTAGGGATAAAAAAGGAGATAAAACCGTTTGATATTACAGATGCTATGGCTGTAGCTATTACACATGCTCAAAGAGTTAGATTTTAGAAAGATTTTTTTAAGATTATTGGTGGAGGCGTGGGGAATTGAACCCCAGTCCTAAAATAGCTAGAACTATGACTCTACATGTTTAGTTAGTGTTGATTTTTTTCATCTTGTTTTGCACAACACCCAAAGCTACACAAGACTAGCCAAAAATTCATCTTTTAGCATGGCTTCTAAAAGATATAGTCATCAGATTGTGGTACCCAAAATCTAGCTAAGATGACACTCACTAGCAGGGCAGTCCAAAATTTTATTAAACTCTAAGCTACTGCTAGAGCTGGACGATAATCTGTATTGTTTGCAGTTATTGCGATGAGCCGTATAACGGAATTGCTCAGTCCGACATGCACATAGCCCCGACTATTCTAGTCGAAACCAAATCGCCCCCATATTGTGGGAGTGTCTATTATATCAAAATTTAATATATCTGTCAAGATAGCATTTTTGTAATTTTTTGTGTCATATCTTCTATTTCCATATTTTTTAACTCATCTTCCTCTTTGAGTTTCTCTATCTCTTTATTTAGTGTCTCTATTTTTTTATTTAATACAATATTTTCATCTTTTATTTTATTATATCTCTCTACTAACAGTAGTACTTTTGTACTTAACTCTTCTAAAGCCGTTTGATTTCTCATAATTTATTCCTTTTTTTATTCATTAATTTTCTCTTTTATCTCTTTTGCAATATTAGATATTTTATCAATTTTTTGAGAGTTAGTCAACCCTTCATCTAAGAGTATCTTAACAAAAACTGAACCAACAATAACACCATCAACATCTTTAGCTTTCTCTTTTGCTGTAGCTTGATTTACTCCAAACCCTACATATATTGGTGTATTGCTAAATTCTCTTATATTATTAATAATAGGAGTTAAATCTTCATTTTGTTTAGCACCTGTAATTCCTGTATAGGCTACGAGATAGATAAATTTGTTTGATGAGGTAACTATCTTTTTAATTCTCTCTTTACTATCTGTTGGTGCAATAAAATCTATAAGATTTAATCTCTCTTTTTCTATCATAGATTTATATGGTTTTGCCTCTTCAAATGGTAAATCTGGAATAATAAAGCCATTAACTTTAGATTTTTTAGCTTCAGATATAAATTTATCTAATCCTATATGATAAAATGGATTAAAATACCCCATCCATAATGTATCTATTTTTGATGCTATTTTTTTAGATATATCAAATAGGTTTTGAATTTTAAATCCACTCTGTAGTGCTTTTAGATTAGCCCTCTCTATAATATGACCATCTGCAACAGGGTCAGAGAATGGGATACCAAGCTCTATTGTATCAACACCTGCCTCTTTAAGAGATGGTATCATATCGACAGTAAAATTTAATGATGGATAGCCTGTAGTTATATATGCAACTAATTTTTTCAATTTATATACTCTTTTTAATTAGCATTATACATTTTTTTTATTAGAAAAACTATTAATCTTTAATCGCTATAATATCACTTCAATTTTAAATAAAAAGGATAAAACAGTGTTTGGAAAAAAAAGTAAACGATATGATATACCACAAGATGTTATTGATAGCTATAGATATGCTAAGATTTCTACAAATAAGGGTGTTATTTGGGTAAAGTTATATCCAGATGAAGCACCAAATACAGTAGCAAACTTTGCACATTTAGCAGAGACTGGATTTTATAATAATCTTAAATTTCATAGAGTAATTCCTGGATTTATGGCGCAAGGTGGTTGTCCACACTCATCTCCTAGTGGAAATCCTGCAAGAGTTGGTACAGGTGGTCCTGATTGGGTTATTGATTGTGAAACAGATACAAGTCTTAGACCTCATAGAAGAGGTACACTATCTATGGCACATGCAGGTCCAAATACAGGTGGTAGTCAATTTTTTATTACATTTGTACCAACACCTCATCTTGATGGAGTACATACAGTATTTGGTGCTATTGATGAAGATGATACTGAAAGTTTTGCTGTACTTGACTCTATTACTCAAAATGATGATATTATCTCTATAGAGGTTTTACCAGAAAAAGAATAATCTTATCTCCTCTTTAATTAGAGGATTTTTTTTAATTTTATAATAAATTTATTTGTTGAATTGTGATTATTTATGTTACAATAAGAGTAAAATTAACAAAGAGGTTTATTATGAGTTTAAAAAAAATATTAAATCCTGCTCTATATATTATGAACCTACTATCTTTTAAGATAAAGATAATAGCATCTATATCAATATTATTTATAATTTTAATTTTTCCCTCTCATACTATATTTTTAGACCATTATAAGAAACAGAATATATATCATAAACAGCTTATTGGTTTAGGTTATATTAAGATAATGTATAAGCTAATAGAGTCTGTTCAATCTCATAGGGCAGATATGAATAGTTATTTAAATGGAGATAAAAATAAAAAAGCAGATGTACTCTATGATGAGAAGTTATTTGATATGAGAAAGGATGCTATATATAAAGAAGATTCAGAGCAGTTAAATCTATTAAACTCAAATCAAAATTTTGCAAAAGCTCTTAGTCAATATCAACTTATAAAGTTTAATAAAATTACTAAAGATAGTAATCCTGAAGAGATTTTTAAAGAGCATAATAATATTATAATTCTATTTAAAAATAGTATTTTTGACATATCAGGGGTTACAAAATTTAATATAAGTGATGATTTAAGGATAAACTATCTAGCTGATATGCTTCAAGATAAACTATTGGGCATATATGAACTCTCAGGGCAACTACTGAGTCTTTCTTCAACAGTTTTAACTAAAAAGAGTATGATACAGGAGCAAAAAAAGATACTATATTCCCTATCAACAGAGCTTGTAAGCTTAAAATCTGATTTAATTGATAATAAAATATTAACTAAACTAGAGAACTATCAAGCTTTACAAAATCAAACTACAGAGGTGGCTGATAGATTAAAAAAGATATTATCAATTGTAGATAATAATCTTATTTTAAATCAAAATCTCTCCTATGATATTCATATATTTTCTAAAAAGATAGAGGAAGCTATGTATGCTCAGGAGGAGTTATATGATATGTTTGCTAAAACTTATAAAACTACTATTCATGAGTTAATAGATACCTCTAAAAAAGAGTTAAATTATATGATTATGGGATTTTTAGGAATAATACTACTATCTTTATATATATTTATAGCATTCTATCTATCTATAACTGATAACTTAAAAAAACTTCAGATAGCATCAGAGATGATTTCAAGGGGAAAGATAGATATTCATCTAAAAGTAAGAAAAAAAGATGAAATAGGAAAAGCTCTAATAGCTTTTAATACAATGAGTGATAATTTAAAAAAGAGTATATCCTTTCTTGATGGATATAAGAGAGCTATAGATAAGAGTAGTATTGTATCAAAAACCAATTTAAGAGGAATTATAACTTATGCTAACGATATGTTTTGTAAAGTTTCAGGCTACTCAAGAGAGGAGTTAATTGGGCGTCCACATAGTATTGTCAGACACCCTGATGTAAAGAAAGAGACATTTGAACAAATGTGGAAAACTATTCAGAGTAAAAGAGTATGGAAAGGTATTATTAAAAATAGACGAAAAGATGGAGGTACATATATAGTAAATGCTACTATTATTCCCATTTTAGATAATAGAGGTGAAATTATAGAGTATGTGGCAGTAAGACATGATATAACAGAGTTGGAAAAGAGTAAAGAGGAGATAAGAAAGCAGAGAGTTGACCTATTAACAGGATTACCAAATAGAAATCAACTTGTAGAAGATTTAGATATTGCAATAAAACCTATTATATTTTATCTAAATATAGACAATTTTTCAGGATTTAATGATTTTTATGGGAAAGAGATAAGTGATAGAACTTTAGTATGTCTATCTAATATATTAAATGAAATTAAAGATAAAAATAAATTTAAGTTATATAAACTTGAGGCTGACCAATTTATACTTCTATTTCAAGAGGGTTATCTCTCTAAAGACAATTTAGAGTTCTTTTTTGAAGAGTTTATTGGGGATATAGAGAAGAAATTAGAGATTAGAAATCGTATTAGTATATCTGTTACAGGAGGAGTTGCACTATATTATGCTAGTGAAGATTATCAAAAACTTATTTTATATAGTAATATTGCAAGAAAAAAAGCTCAAGCTGAACATAAGAAATTTTTAATATTTCAACATAGTATGAGAAAAAATGAAGATTATGCACACAATATTGAGTGGATAAGACGAATAAAGGAGGCTATAGAAGAGGATAGAATAGCATGTTACTATCAACCAATATTTGATAATTTTACACAAAAAATCAATAAATATGAGTCTTTAGTTAGAATAATAGATAGAGATGGACAGCCAATATCTCCATTCTTCTTTTTGGATATAGCTAAAAAGGCAAAATTATATGAGCAAATTTGTAAAATTATTATAGATAAGACTTTAAATAAATTTGAAAAAGAGATTGATATTGAGTTCTCTTTAAATTTAACTGTTGATGATATTTTATCTGAAAAGATAACAAATTATATATATCAAAGATTAGAGAGTTATCCAAATCCAAATAGAGTTGTATTTGAGATTACAGAATCTCAAGAAATTTCTGATTATGAGATAATTAATAAGTTTATTAAATATGTAAGGAAATATAATGTCAAAATTGCAATTGATGATTTTGGAAGTGGATATGCAAATTTTGAACATATATTAAATATAGATGCAGATTATATTAAAATAGATGGAACTCTTATTAAAAATATAGATACAGATAGAAATTCATATATTATTACAGAAGCAATTATAAATTTTTCTAAAAAATTAGGTCGTAAAACTATAGCAGAGTTTATACATAATAAAAAGATATATAATATAGTTAAAGATTTAGGTGCAGATTATTCGCAAGGATTTTATCTTGGTGTTCCTGCCAAGGATATAGTAAGAAATAATTAATTAGAAATAATTTCTAAAACTCTAGCTACACTAAGTCCTACAAATGTACCAATAATATATCCCATCATAGCCATTAATACACCTATAGGGATTAATGCTCTATTATATGCACCTGCTAAAATAGGTGCAGATGCAACACCTCCAATATTTGCTAAAGAGGCAACACCTAAAGAGAATAGGTCTAATCTAAATATTTTTGCAAATATAACCATAATAGAGGCGTGAATTAATATAATAGTAAAGCCTGTAAAGATATATATTGGAGCTTGTGTTAGCTCATTAAAGTTTGCTCTTGAGGCTATAAGTGCTACTATAAAATATAGCATAATATTGGCTAATGGTTGAGCCGATTTCTCTCTATTTAGAGGAGTTAATCCTGCTAAAATACCTGCTATTGTAGCAAATATTACTATCCAAGTAGTTTTAGTTAAAAAATCTGTAGTTGGCATAACTTTTGATAACTCTTGTGAGATTAAAGAGATAAACAGAGATAATCCAAACATAAAAAATAGAGATGGAAAATCTATACTATTACATCTATCTTCTATATTTAGAGATGAGGTTAGATTATCTAAGATAGAGCCATCAGCTTTTGTCCATCTATTAAAGTTAGATGCAAATGGAACAAGTGATAGAAGTATCATAACCCATATAGCATAATCTATTGAGTCAATCAATAAAACATATCCCATTTTACTATCGGGTAGATTTAATGCCCCTTGAATTGCTACCATATTTCCTGTGCCACCCAACCATGAGCCACTTAATGCTCCAAATGCTTTCCACGCATCACTATCAAAATAGTTATGAAATATATTAAAAGCGATAATAAATCCTAAAGCAATACTAAATGAGGCTAAAAAAAATGTAAGAAGTATCTTTTTACCAAGTTTAAAAATTTTTCTAATATCTGATTGTAGTAGCATTAGAAAAATCATAGCAGGTAGTAGATTTGATTTAAATGCTCTATATGTATCTGTTATCTCTTGACTTCTACTCCATACTCCTAGCGTAGATAGAGTCATAATTAAAAAGTACAGTATTACAATAGCAGGTAGATACTCAAAGAGTTTTAATCTACTTCTATATTCAATATATACTAAAAGTGAGCCAAGAGAGAGTAAAATTGTAAGGTATGAAAAGGCACTATATATCATATTTTACACCTATTTATAATATTTTTAATAAAAGCCATACTAAAGTAGTATCTAGCGTAGTAGTAGTAAACTTTAGCATAAGCACGAAGATACTCTATAGGATACTCTCTCTTTAATTTTGGATTTTGACTAAATATAGTATCTAATGTCTCTCTCATCTCTACTCCCCATCTATCTATCTTTTTTGTAGTTAGAGAGTTAGAGAGTTTTCTATATTTTATAAGAGGTTCTCTCTCCACTCCTACTTGATATCTACTCATTATCTTCATAAATAGGTCAAAATCTGGTGAGAACTCCATTTTAGTATTAAACTCTATAGGAATATTGTTTCTAATAACAACACTCTGCATATTAACCTCATACCGTTTTAGTTGATATTGAAAAACATATCCACTCTTAGCTTTTGGTAAATCTCTATTTATCTCATCTCCATACTCATCTATCCATATAGCTCCACTATAACACATCTGTAAATCTTGATTACTATCTAAAAGAGTAATCTGTTTTTTAAGCTTATCTTTTAGCCATATATCATCTGTATCCAAAAATGCAAGATACTCCCCCTTGCACTCTTTTAATCCAAAGTTTCTAGCTTCACCAAGAGGAATATTTTTATAGGTTTTAAAATATTTTATCTTCTTATCATAACTTAATACTATCTCTTTAGTAGTGTCAGTTGAGCAGTTATCAATAAATATAATCTCCCAATCTTTAAAAGTTTGATTATATATACTATCAATTGCCTCTTTTAGATACTTCTCTGAATTATATCCATTCATTAATATTGAGACTTTAGCCATAATTGTTCTCTAATAGAGTAAAAATATTCTCTATTTCCTTCTCAAATCTATCTAAAAACTCAAAATCTATGAGCTTCTTTAGTTTGCTATTATCAACTACTAAATTTAAAGGTTTAGTTTTATCTTCCTTATTTATGACAATCTCTATATCTTTTTTATATCTCTTTTTATATATTTTTCTAACTTTTTTAGCTAAAAATAGAATATTATAGCTCTTTTTTGAGCTGAGATTAAATATATTATTTGGTTCAAATTTAAAACTCTTCTCCATTACCCTACAAACATCACCTATCCATATAAAATCTCTTTTTGCCTCTCCATTACTATTTAAAACAATTTTTCTATATAGATAGGCAGATTTGACTAAATCATTTAATACTAAATACCACTTATTCGTAGAGATAGATTTTGGAGAGCCATAACTATTTGTTAATCTAAATATTATATAAGGAAAATTAGATGAGCTATAGAACTGTTTTAAATAAAATTCTGCAAATAGATGTGTTGATGCATAATCATTTTTTGGATTTGGGGGAGTGGTCTCATCTATTACTCCACTGCTTGTTCCATATATATGAAATGTACTAAGATATATGAAATTTTTAATATTTTTATCTTTTAAAACTTCTATAAGATTTCTAGTACCTAGAGAGTTTACTAAAAGAGCCTTTTTAGCATAATTTTTATGAAAATACTCATTATAACTTGCTGTATGTATTACATAATCTACTTCTATATATTTTAGTTTCTCTTTTAACTCTTCTAAATTTATAATATTAGCTTGAATAGAGTTATAGATAAAACTATTTTTAATATTTTTTGATAATATATATATATCATAACCTTTTGTAGTAAAATATTCACTAAACCATAATCCTAAATTCCCAAAGCCACCTGTAATTAAGAGTCGTTTACCACTCATAGTTAATCTTTAAAATATCTAAATTCTCTACCTCATATGGGTCATGTTGTAAATTAGCAATATTAAGAATTATATTATTCTCTTTTAAACCTTTAAAAGCTAAATATAGTTGTGGATTTACAGTTAATCTCTGATAGTTTGTAGGAGAGAGTATAACTGTTGAGAACTTTCTAGTTATCTCATCATATATTACAAATTTTACTCTTCCAACAATTACTACTAAATTTAGAGTCATTCTATTATGCTTTTTCCACCCCTTAATCTCATTTTTATTGATAGTAGTAAAATATGCCTCTCCAAATCCTCTATATCCAATATCACTACTCTTCATCACATGGTATATATCACCTTTTGGATTAAAAATTCTCTTTAAAGGTGTTAAAATTACTCTATTGTCCATATCAATCCTCCCTCTTTTGCTATATTTTCATACTCTTCTATCTGTTTAATAGTTCTATTATATATATTAACATCTCTTTTATAAAAATCGTAATACCATTCACTTGTAAATCTAATTGTATCTCTATAATCTAAACTACTTTGCCACTTAAGGTAAAATAGTGCCTTATCACAATTTAGTTTTAAAAGTCCTGCCTCATGAAAAGGGATATTCTCTGTAACTCTAAAGGCTAAAGAGCTATCCTTGAAATTCCAATATCTGCTTAAGTCATCTAAAAGCTCTACTACAGTGTGGTTCTGTTCTGCTTTTGGTCCAAAATTAAATGCCTCTCCTACAAGATGGTCATCTTTGGTTAGAGATTGAGCTAATCTTAGATATCCACTTAGAGGTTCTAATACATGTTGCCAAGGTCTTGTAGCTTTAGGACTTCGTATCTCTACAGCCTCTCCCTTACTCCAAGCTCTTATACAATCAACTACAATCCTATCTTTTGCCCAATCTCCACCACCAATTACATTACCTGCTCTACCAACTGCTAGTTTTATATTTGATTTATCAGATTTAAAAAAAGAGTGGTAGTATGATTTTATAACAAATTCAGCCCCCCCCTTACTTCCACTATATATATCTTTCCCACCTATAGCATCTATCTCTCTATATCCCCAAACCTGCTCTATATTATCATAAGCCTTATCACTTGTTATCATAATAGCTATACAGTTATGATTAGATAATCTTAAAGCCTCTAATATATTTGCCGTTCCCATTATATTTGAAGATATTGTCTCTATTGGATTGACATAAGATTGAGATACTATAGGTTGTGCTGCTAGATGAAATAGAAAATCTGGTTTTTCACTATTAATAATTTTAACTATCTTATCTAAAGACCTAATATCCTCTCTATAATCTTTTATTCTATTTTTTAGCTCTAAAACCTCAAACATAGATGGATTAGTAGGTATATCTTTAGATACTCCAACAATATTAGCTCCCAATTTTAAAAGCCAAGTGACTAGCCAACTACCTTTAAATCCTGTATGTCCTGTTATTAGAACTTTTTTATCTTTAAATATACTATTAAACAACTCTTAACTCCATATTTTCCATGGGGCAAGATTGTTATCCCATAGAGTATTTAAATCTTTTTTATCTTTTAGACTATCCATCGGTTTCCAAAAACCTCTATGTTTAAAGGTGATTAGCTCTCTATCTCTTGCTAAATGCTCTAATGGCTCTTTTTCAAACATAATAGAGTTATTATCTGGAATATAATCAAATACCTCTGGTTGACATACAAAAAAACCTGCATTTATCCAACTACCATCACCTCTTGGTTTCTCTTTAAATACCTTAACAAGATTATTCTCATCAATATCTAAAGCACCAAATCTACCCTCTGGTTGTGTTGATGTCATTGTGACTAATTTTTTATTTTTTTTATGAAAAGAGACCAACTCATCTATATCTATATCTCCTACACCATCACCATAAGTTAACATAAATGCCTCATTGCCTATAACTCTTTGAGCCTGTTTAACTCTTCCACCTGTCATTGTATTTAATCCTGTATCAAGTAGAGTTACTCTCCAAGGCTCACTAGAGTTATTTAAAACCTCCATTCTATTATTTTGTAAATCTATAGTTATATCACTCTGATGTAAAAAATAGTTTGCAAAATACTCTTTTATATAGTACCCCTTATATCCTAAGAGAACTACAAAATCATTATATCCATAGTGTGAATATATCTTCATAATGTGCCATAGAATTGGTTTACCACCAATCTCTACCATAGGTTTTGGACGGATATCTGTCTCTTCAGATATCCTTGTTCCAAACCCTCCTGCTAATAGTACCACCTTCAAACTCTAATCTCCTAAATCAAATGCTCTTATAATATTCTCTCTCTTTGGCTCTATAAAAAAATTATCTCTATACCATTTAGCTATTTTAACTATCTTATCTCTATTTTTATTTCTATATTCTATTAAACTATTATAGATGCTATCTATTTCATCTCTATTAAAAGCTATATCCCAAATTTCACCTCTACCGTAGTCAACTAAAGGATTTGAAGTTAGATTATCTCTACTTGCTATAATAATAACACTAAGTTCACAGCTTACAGCCTCAACTGCTGTGCCTGATGCTGTTGATATTACTAAATTAGCTCTATAAAATAGCTCATATATATTACTATCTACAATCTTAATATTATCCTTTATGCCCTTAAAATAGGCAATATTAACGGCTGGATGGCTCTTAAATAACACATTTTTAAATTTGCTTACCATAAATAACATATATTTTGTATCATCTAAAATATATGAACCTAATAGTAGAGTAGCATTTCCCTCTTTTTCTCTTTTAAATTTAAATATCTCTGCATATCTAAAAGAGACTCCAACTCTATATTTAACCTTTTTTCTCTCTTTAAGATAATATTTTCCATTTACTAAAACAAAGTGAGGAGATGATAACATATCAAAATCAATATCATCTATATATGAGTTTAGATATGTCTCATAGTTAAGATATAGTTGAGAGGCATATATCTTAATATTGCTATCCATCTTTCTAACTCCATAATTAAAACTCCTCTCAATAGTCTGAAATTCACTCCATGAGAATATTTTTTTAACTCCATCTAATTTAGCAGTATTTTTACCTAAAATATATCTACTAAAGGCTTCAAATTGCTGTTTTTCTATATCTGCTATAAGTGAACTATTGAAAATATCATTATCCCTATAGAGTCTTAGAGTTTTAAATGGATATAGAGTTATTAATTTTACTATCTTTATAAAATCTCTAAATTTAAGCAGTTCAAACTCAAATAGAAAACTCCTACTATCTTTTGATATAATTTTAAAAAACTCTATAAGTTTAAATGGATTTCTATTTGCTCCATATAGTCTAGGTAGAAAGATATAGTTATTTAAATATGGATATAAGCCTCTAAAGTAGTTCTCTCTAAACTCTCCATCTCTATTTATATTATCTATTAGAAAAAAAATATCTATAAGAGTTGAGTTTTTAAAATCTAAGTTTCTCTTTTTATAATATATCTTATATAGAAAAAAGCTAATTAGATATGAGTTAAATAGATAAAACTGCTTTATATAGAACTTAAATAGACTTTTTATAAAATATTTACTACTCTTTTTATTTAAAAAAAAGTTTTTTGGAAAGTCTGTAATATATGGATTTGATATAAGAGTTACATTAGAGATTGTATATATATCCCATATTGATTTTCTTTTTATATCTCTAATATAGTCTAAAAACTCCTCTTTTTTAATTTTAAAAGCTTTATCTAACTCTCTCAAATTTTAAAATCCTTAAAACTCTCAATATAGAGGAAGTTTTTTAACTTAGGGTTATTATAACCATAGAAACCAATTCCATTATCATAAGTACTATAGTAGTCTGTAATGGCATCTCCAATTAAGATTGTATCTTTTTCCCTATATTCATAATTTTTTAAAATATTTTTAATTAAAATACTTTTTTTTGTAGGACTCCCCTCAATAGAGATAAAATATTTAGATAGATTAAACTCTCTACACAATCTATTTAACTCATTATGCTCTGCACCTGAAGTTATGTGAAAATTATAATTTTTATACTCTCTTTTAATAAATTCTATAGTATCAGATATTAGATTTTCTCTTAAAAATAGTCTATTTTGAATAATAGTAGAAAACTTATCTGCTAATCTCTTAACCTCATCATCACTTATATCCTCTTTTATAATAGTATTGTAGAAATATCTAATTTTATCAAATCTAGGAACTCCACCACTTATATAATTATACTCTCTAAACTTCTCTAAATCCTCCTGCTTATGTCCCTTAAATAGCTCTAAAAATCCATCATTTTTAATCTTCATACTATTGAAAATTACACCATCAAAATCCCAAAGTATATTTTTAACTTTTGGTATCTTTATCTTAGCAATAATAGAGCAGGGAATGCCGTCACTCTTTTTTATTCTAAGTGGTGCTATAGTAAGCTCTTTAATTTTTCTGTTTCTATCTAATCTGCATAAGTTCATATCCTCTAATAGTAAAATCTCTCTTTTAGGATTTAAAAATCTCTTATGTGCCTCTCTTCCAATAGCTCTATTTGCAAAACTAGATACAGATATACTATCAAAACCAAATATTTTAATATTAGGAAAATATTTTATTAGATAATCATATATATCTGGAGAGAAACCATAATTTTTAGCCCAAAATTTTCTCTCTCCTCTAATAGCACATATATTAGTTTTAACTATTAAAATCTTATATCTATGGCGATTTTTAATCTCTTTTAGTTTAGATATTAACTCATCTTTTACTATTAAATCTTTAGCTTTTAACTCAATATATAGTATCTCTCTTCTACTAAAATGCCAAAAAGATGCTGGATAATCCTCTATACTCTTACCCTCTTCATAGAAGTGATATGGCATATCTATATGTGTGCTTATATGTGTTGTAGTCTCTATAGATGTATTGTTTGCTATATCTCCACTACTAATACTACTTTTTTTAAACTGATTAAATCTCTCCCTATCTCCATAGGTTGGTGTCTCTTTATCTAAAATATATGATAAAAACTCTAATCTCATATCTCTCTCCTAATTAATTTTATCAATCTCTATCTTATCTTTTAAAAGATATATAATTACTCCATCTGTCTGCTTTTTAGTTATAGATTTAATAGCTTTTATATAGCCTCTAACTTGTGATTTATGTTGTAGATTAGACTTTTTAGAGCTTTTATAATCTATTACTAAATATCTATCACTATATTCTATAAGTAAATCTATCTGTTTTACTTTTCCATTAAAACTAATGGATTGCTCTTTTGTTATATCTACTGCACCATCTAATATTTTTTTAAAACTGCTATTAGATATTAGGCTATCTACTCTATTTTCTATGTCTATAAACTCATCATTAGTTAAATCTAAACCATATCTATTTTTAGTAGCCTCTATTGCATCTTTTAGACTTGATGAGGTAAAATCTCTTAACATCTCTAAGGTGTAGTGCATAGCTATACCAAAGTTTATTGCCTTTTTATCTTCTATCTTTTCATCTCTATTAGTAAGCTCTTGAGTTCCATAGTTTTCTAATCTAATATCTATTTTTATCTTCTCTCTTTTAGGTTTTGATTTTTTTACAATATCTAACTTTCCAACCTTTATGGGCGTAAGTCCAATATCATCAAATATAGAGCCTTTTGGTTTTCTAATAATTATCATACTCTCAACTGCACGAGTAAGAGCTACATATAGGATATTTAACTTATCTTTTTTAGATAATATTTTCTGTTTTTCAATAAGAGTTCTATAGTGTTCATCAAAATTCTCTCTTTTACTCATCTTATAATATACTCTCTTTATATTTAGATACTCATCATAATCATATATAAGTGCTGAATTATCTGGAGCATTACCTTTTAGTTTGTCTAATACTATTAGATGTGGAAACTCCAACCCTTTAGAGCCATGAATTGTCATTATCATAATCCCATGTTTTGAACTAGATGCCACCTCTATATTGGATAGTTTAAACTCCTCAATAAATATCTGAATATTTGAGTAGCTACTTGCAAACTCTAAAAGCTTTAATATATTTAAATCACTATCAAAATATCCAAAATCTGATATAACTCTATGGATAACCTCTATAGGTTGCATATATGGATTGAACCAATCTAAATTAATATCCTCTAAATCTTTTCCTATCTGCTCTAAAAGAGCCATAGCATCAAGCCTATTATTATCATATAGATACTCAACCATAGCTACAATAGATGCGATTTTAGGGATATATTTTAGTGAGCTTGATGTCTTTAGTCTGCTATCATATCCACTCTTATATAGTGCCTCTTGAATAGTTGCTCCATCTCTATTGGTTGAGACTAAAATTGCAATATCAGATAAATCAACTCCATTGTCTAAAAAAAACTCTACCTTTTTTAATACCTCTTCAATTAGATTATCACTCTGGCTAACCTCTACAAACCCCTCTTTTGCATCATCTCTATATTTTTGAGGAAAATACCCCTCCATACTTCTCTCAAACCATCTATTAACCTGCTCTACAACTACTTTTGAGCTTCTATAGTTTATATCCATCTGTTTTATAGGAATACTATATTGTTGAGATACTAGATTAAATAGCTCCTCAACTCCACCTCTAAAACGGTATAGAGACTGTTTTGTATCGCCTACATAGAAGAGTGTTCTAAACTCACTATTGCCTGAAAAAATCTCATCTATAATAGGCTTTAGAAGTAAAAATTGTATGATTGATGTATCTTGAAACTCATCAAGCAGTATATGTTTAAAGTGACTATCCATCTTAAAATAGAGAAAATCTCTATCAATTCCACTTAATAGACGATGAGTAAAGTAGCTAAGGTCATCAAAACTTAAAACTCCTAAGCTTTTAGCTGTTAAGATATTGGCATTTTTATAATAATCAAATATCTTAAATAGATTATATAATACTATACTCTCTCTTTTATCTGCCCACTCTCTTAATAGCTCTTTTAACTCTAAAAACTCATCTTCAATTTGAGGATTTTTCTCTGCATATTTTCTATAGTCTCTATGCTCTAGTAGAGAACTCTTTGAAAATAGACTCTTTTTAAAAAACTCTTTAATATCAATCTTTTTAAAATTATTTATAGCTCTTTTTGATGCTCCACTCTCTACAACTAAATCTAATAAAAGCTCTCTTTTAGACTCTATCTTATCCTCTAACTCTGATAAGTTCTCTATTTTATATCTATTTTTAGGGAGTAATGGCTCTATCTTATAGAAGTTCTGCATAAGCTCAAATAGTTTTAGAAATCTTCTATCTTCAATATCTATTACAACTCTTACTAATGAGTTTAAAAGAGAATTATTTTTTATCTCTTCTAAAAAGATACTCTCTTTATATTTTATATCTATCTCTTTTGTTAAAAAATCTGGCTCTAAACCTATATAGAGTGAAGCAGAGCGAAGAATAGATACAAAAAAGCTATCTAGTGTTACTATAAACTTTGGACTAGATAGAAATCTATCTAAAATCTCTGGCTGTTTTTTTAAAATCTCTTCTCTACTTAATCCTGTCTCTTTGGATACCTCATCTAAAAATAGATTATTATCTGCTAGATTAATAAGAGAGTTTATAATTCTGTGCTTCATCTCCAATGCAGCCTTATTTGTAAATGTGGCTGTTAGGATTGTAGAAGGTTCTACATCTAAAAAGAGTAGAGATATATATCTACGAGTAAGTGCAAATGTTTTACCACTCCCTGCACTTGCTAGATATGCTAGATGAGGTGAAAACTCTTTTTTCATAAGTTATGCTACTTTAAAAAAATATTTTTGAGCCTCTTTTTTAGTGGCAAATGGAGAGGTTACTACTATCTCACTATCAACATTTACACTATAGCTCTCTTCAATCTTACTCTTTGCATATGTTATAGCAATTTTTGCTCCTAAATCTATATCATCTTTAGAGGCATCTCTACTTATTAGAGAGTATGGTCCTGCTATTGGTAGAGTAATACTTTTATATTTACTACTATTTACCTCTTTTAGTCCCTCATTATCATCTTTGTCTCTTCCAACTACAAGTTTTGCTCCATCGGGTAATCTAAAGTGTCGTCCATATTTTAGTAAATCAATATCTTCCACTTTAAAACTATCATGCTCTATAAACTCTCTAATTCTACTAGAGTAGTGAGCCTCTGTAAGCAGACAACCACCAGCAGGAGCTTCATAATCTTCCCAACCAAACTCTTTAGCCAACTTTAGCTGTCTCTCTCTGCTTTTACCTGAAATATTTAATAGTTTTTCTCTATCTATCCACCCATTTATCTCTGGAGTTGTTGGTTCTAATAGTTTAGCAGATAGTGGTCTTACTATTAGTTTTTCATCAATATCATCAGCTAGTTTAATAACCTTTTTAAGTGCATCTGCTCTCTGACTCATAGGTCGTTGTCCAATAACCTCTCCTGTTACAATAAATGAAGCTCCAAGCTCGTCCATTATACCTTTAGCAACTCTAAACATATATCCATGACAGTCAATACATGGATTAAAATTTTTACCATATCCATATTTAGGGTCAAATAGTATCTTTTCTATATATTCTTCTCTTACATCAAGAACTCTAAACTTTGCCCCTGCCATATTAGCTCTCTTTTTAAGTATATCTGTTATATCTTTGGTTCCACCAAAACCTGTCTTTATATGTATAGCTATTACATCAATACCCTGATTAACCATAAGCTTAATAGCAATCATACTATCAAGCCCTCCACTAAATAGTGAAATTGCTTTCATAAATTTAATTCTCCTTATTTTAAAAAGCAATATTATATAATCTTTATTGCTTAAAAAATAGATAATTTTATCTTATTGACAATAGTTTTATATTACAATTAGAATACGCTTAATATTATTTAATTCAAAGGATATAATATGTTTTATAAGGAAATTCTAAAAAAGTCTATCCAATATTATGATACTCTACTAATTTCAACTATTCTATCTATTATAACAGTACCAACATTATGGTATCTCTCGGGGGGGAATACTATATGGGTTATATCATGTAGCATACTTTGGAGTATAGGTATTTTTATTATATTTCAACCAACTATTAGATATATTTTCCCATATATGTTAACTCAAATAGGTACTATTGCTCTAATTTTTATTATAGCACTATTATCAATTTTATTAAATAGTATATTTATTATGACGTTATTACCAGAACAAGATATTGATGAGATTATAAATCTAGCTATATTTAGTAGTAATATTAATAATATATTTCTATTTATATGGTTTTATATTTTAGTTGCCATAACAATGCTTATGAATTTAAACTTTAAAATAGATAAAATATCACAAATATTCTCTATAACTCTTTTAGAGTATTTTATTGAGATATTCTTTATTTTTATCTTGCCTATTGTATTTCTCTTTTTAAGGGATATTACATATAGTAGTAGAATTTTATTAGGTGTTATCTCTGTAGGGGTTGGACTTAGTATGTTTATGCACAAGTTGGTAGTTGAAAATATGATACAAAAAGTAGCATCTCTAATTATATATTTAATAGTTATTTTTATAATTAATAGTACAATTATTAACAGTTTTAGTATAGATAAAATACCATCTACAGATATTAGTGCTAGAATAGGTAAAGATAAAATACTTCTTAATATGGAGGCAAAAAATATAGAAAAGCCATTGTTTCAATTGAGTAATAATCCTAAGAATGGAAAAACAGATGTATATAAAATAGTAGCATCTATTCCTATAATAGGACTTAATTTAGGATATAGGGTTGCAACTATTCCAAATAGGGAGTTTACTATTAAGAGTACAGATGCAAAATATACTGTTTATGATGAGTATAATAATCAAAAATTATTAATTTTAGATAAGTAATATTTAATTATGTTATAATTATATATATTATTTTTATATGAAGGAAATTATTATGGAAAAGAGAATAAAGAGGTCTGTAGCTACACTTTTAGCACATATAATAAAGGTAGATAAAAGAGATATAGAAAAAGAAGCCCCATTATTTTGTTCTATAATGGGTGAAAATTTTGGTTGTGATAGGGATGAGGCTTTAGCATTTTTAAAATCAGCTATGGTTGATGATTATGATTTAGACGAACATATAGATATTATTGATAGAGCTTTGAAAGATGATAATATTAGTAAAATGCATATATTAAAAGAGCTAAATCATATTATCTATTCTGATAAGATATCTGATGAGGATTATCGTATCTTTGAGAAGATAAAAAGGAGACTTTTCACTGATATTGATTAACTTTTATTATTTTTATATGTTTATTTTGATATTATATGAGTAAACAGTTCAAGGGAAGGAGTTAAGATGGATAAGATGTTAAAAGAGTCTGTTGCAACCCTGTTTTGTCATGCAATTAAACTAGATGATAAGGATTTAGTTCTAGAAAAGCCCATTTTTTGTCGTTTTATGAAAGAGAATTTTGATTGTGATAGTGAAGATTCACAAAAACTTTTAGATGAAATTATGGAGAAAGATTGTGATAATATTGATACTCATATATCAATTATATCTAATGGATTATATAATGAGCCATACTCAAAAATGAGTATATTAAAACAATTAAATCATATTATTTTTAGAAGTAAAATGAGAAGTGAAGATTATGAATTTTTTGATAAAGTTAAACACTCATTTTTTGCTCGATAATTTCGAGCAAAAAATCTATTTTGTTCTATTTTCAACAAACTCTTTATATTCCATATCTTCATTTAATACATGTTCAACTAACCAAGTAGATACAAATTCACCTATCTCTCTTATATGAGTCTCTTTATCTATACCTATACATAAATCTTTTAATTTATTAGAAAACTCATTATGCTGTCTTATATGCTCTTTTAAATCTGGATATCCTTGCTCTTGCATATACATCTCTTCATATAAAAAGTGTTCTATTCCATAATCATTAAGTGCCAAAAATAGTTTTCTAAAATGTTCATAATCATCTATTCCCTTTTCTACTAAATCATATATCTCATTAGATAACTTAAATAAACTTTTATGTTGTTTATCGATATTCTCCTCATTCATAGAGTACTCATCTTTCCACTTGAGTAGTTTCACTTTTTTCTCCTTGTTTAGGTAATTATGTATTATAGTATATTTTATTTTAATGATATTAAAAATAGTTAAATTCTTAAGATAAATTAACATCAAGTATATATTATGTTTATATTAAAAATTTAAGATAAATTAACAACCAATAGATTATAATAAGCCCAAAAAAGGTTTTAGATGAAATTTACAGGTAATAATGTATTAGTAACAGGTTCTAGTAGAGGTATAGGCTCAGAGATTGCAAAGACTTTAGCAAGTTTTGGTTTAAAGGTTTGGATAAACTATAGAAGCAGAGAGGCAGAGGCTAAAGCTGTTTTAGATGAGATTTTATCTAATGGTGGAAAAGGGGATATTATTGGTTTTGATGTAACTAATGAGAAAGATTTTATAAGTGCAATTAAACATATTGTATCTTCTGATGGCTCTTTATCATATTTAGTTAATAATGCAGGTATTACAAATGATAAGTTGGCTATGAGAATGAGGGTTGAGGATTTTATGTCTGTAATAGATGCAAATTTAAAATCTACTTTTATTGGTTGTAGAGAGGCTATTAAGGTTATGAGTAAAAAGAGATTTGGTTCAGTTGTCAATATAGCATCAATTGTAGGTGAGACAGGTAATGTTGGACAGACAAACTACTCTGCAAGTAAAGGGGGAATTATTGCAATGACTAAATCTTTTGCTATGGAGTCTGCTCCAAGAGGTATTAGATTTAATAGTATTACCCCTGGTTTTATTGCTACAGAGATGACAGATACTCTAAAAGATGGTATAAAAGATGGTTTTATAACTAAAATTCCACTTAAAAGATTTGGAGAAGCTAAAGAAGTAGCAGAGGCTGTAGCTTTTCTTTTAAGTGACTACTCTTCATACATTACAGGTGAGACACTCAAAGTTAATGGTGGAATGTTGATGTAACAAAAAACAACTTATTTAATCCTATTCTAATATTAATATTATATAATATAATTAAATAAAAAATAGGATTTTAAATTGGAAAAATTACTACTTTATATACCATTTACACTTTTAGGACTTTTAATAGGTATCTTTTTTTCAAATTTTTATTTAAAAAAGAGATTTCAGTTTAAAATAGGTCTATTAAATAAAAAAATAACTGAAAAAGAGAATTGTTTAGTAGATTTGGAAAATGAGTGTAATATTAAGAAAAAACAGCTAGATAAAATCGTTATGGATAGTATATATTCTAAAGCTAAACTCCTAAAACTCTCTAATGATTTTAGAAAAAAATCAGATGAACTATATAGAGTTCAAGATAAATTAGATAGCATGAAGAGTAGAATATCTAAGGTTGAAGAGGTAGAGAGAAGAAATAGAATACTGTTAGCTAAAATAGATAGATTGGAAAAGAGAGAGTTAGAGAGTAGAGATAGTAATCTAAAAGATGAGATAAAACGGTTAAAAGAGTTAATCTCTAAAAGAGATACGGAAATAGAGGCATTTAAAAGAAGAGAGAAATTAGAAAAGGAGAACTATTTTAAAATATCAAAGGACCAATTCTATCAGATAGAGAATAGACTAAAAGAGTATAAAAAGAAGATAGATAGCCCTATTAAAAAAGAGAATTTAATAGAGTCTAATCCAATTATATCTTTTTTAGCTCTAACTTAAAGTCCTGCCTCTTTTATCGCCTCTGCTTGTGCATGTGCATTTAGGGGGTCAAGGATTAATTTTAAATTTCCATCATTCATAATACTATCTAAAGAGTAGAGAGTCAATCCAATTCTATGGTCTGTTATACGATTTTGAGGATAGTTATATGTTCTAATCTTTTCAGACCTACCACCAGAACCTACCTGAAGTTTTCTTTCTGCTGATGTCTCATCTAGTTGTGATTGAAGTTCAGCTTCATATACCCTTGCTTTTAAAACTTTCATAGCTTTTTCCCTATTTTTATGTTGAGACTTTTCATCTTGAATAGCTACTACAATACCTGTTGGAATATGAGTTAATCTAACAGCAGAGTCTGTTGTATTGACAGACTGTCCACCACAACCACTAGAGCGATATACATCCATTTTTACATCACTAGGTTTAATATCCACTTCTACATCATCAACTTCAGGAATAACAGCTACTGTAATGGCTGATGTATGGACTCTGCCTTGTGTCTCTGTATCTGGTACTCTCTGTACTCTATGGACTCCTGCTTCATACTTTAGTTTAGAGTAAACGCCATCACCTTTTAACATTACAATAATTTCTTTATATCCACCTGCTGTTCCATCTGATGAGCTTACTATCTCTACTTTCCAATTAAGACTCTCTGCATATCTAACATACATCTTAAATAGGTCTGCTACAAATAGTGCTGCTTCATCTCCTCCAGCTCCTGCTCTAAGCTCTAAATAGATATTTTTATCATCATTTGGGTCAGTTGGTATCATAAGAAGTTTAATCTCTTCTTCTAATTTCGTAAGTTTTGGTTCTAACTCATTAAGCTCCTCTTTTGCTAAATCTCCAAGTTCACTATCACCTAAAAGTTCCCTATTTTCTGCTATATCGTTTGCTATTTGAATATACTCTTTTGCTTTTTCTACAAGCTTTGAGAGTTTTGCTTGTTCTTTTCCAAGCTCTGTCATTTTTTTAATATCTTTTGAAATCTCAGGTGAACTTAAAAGAGTATTTATCTCTTCATATCTATCTATAAATGGTTGTAATTTTTCTTGAAACATAGTAAAACCTAGTGGTGAGATGTGGATATATTAACATTTGGAGTCAATTTGACTCCTATTTATTGCTTAAGCAACTTCAAGTTTATTTACAAGTAGATTTAGTCTGCTTACTTTTCTTGATGCAGTTCTCTTTTTAAGAAATCCTCTACTTACCATTTTGTGAATTTGTTTATTTGCAACTTTAAATGCGTCTAAAGCTCTCTCTTTATCTTTTGCATTAACAGCTAAAACTACATTTTTAATGATATTTTTTAGTCTTGTTCTATAATATCTATTTCTCTCTGTTCGTTTTTCTGTCTGTCTAATTCTCTTAATAGTTGACTTATGATGTGCCATATTTTAATCTATCCTTTGCATTTTTGCTATATTGATACCTTGAGATTATCTCCAAGGACTATGAGTTTGCGAATTTTAGCAGAAAATTTCTTTATATTAGATGATTAAACTAAAAATCAAGAGTAGAGCTATTAATAAATCAAATTTTTTTCTAAAAGTTAACGCTTTTAATATATCAGACTCTTCTATATTATTTTTTCCATCTCCAAAGTATGACTTCTTTTTTAACTCTCCAAAATATTTTGTATCACCTCCCAATCTTATATCTATAGCTAATGCCATAGCAGATATTGGTAGTCCTGCATTTGGGCTATTATGTTTTTTCCCATATCTATAGAAATTTAATAGTGCCTTTCTATTAAACATTAATATAGATATAATAATTGCTGTAATTCGTGCTGGAATATAGTTTGCTATATCATCAACTTTAGCAGAGAATTTACCAAAATTTTCATATCTACTATTTCTATAGCCTACCATAGAGTCTAAAGTGTTAATAGATTTATATATAAATGCTCCATCAATTCCAAAAAGCATAAGATAAAACATTGGAGCAATTACACCATCACTTAAATTCTCTGCATAGCTCTCTATGGCTGATTTATTTATATCTGATTTTGTTAAATCTTCTGTATCTCTACTAACTAAATATCTAATATTTTTAGGATTTTTGGTAATATCTTTTACACTATCATATAACATTTTAGATGATATTGTAGTTGATGCTACTATACTAAATAGAAAAATTTGAATATATATATTTTGCATATAATCTATATATATAGTAATTGAGTGTGAGGCTAAAAATGTAATTAAGATAAGAGTTACTGTTAATATAGCTCCACGCAAGATACTATCTCTATAGAAGTTATCTTCAAACCATTTAATATAATCTCCCATATATACAACAGGGTGTCTTTTTGAGCTAAATTCACCAAATACTCTATCTATTAAATATGCAAATAGTCCTATTTTTATAAACACTTTTTCTCTCTTTTATATCCAATTATTAAAATTAGGGTTAAAACAATTAAAATTGTATCATAAAATGTAAATTTTGGAATACCTGTTCTTACCCAAGTAAACACTTTTGTCATAACATAGGCATATAATATAAAAAATTTAGGCTCATAATCTATAAGATGTATAAAAAAGTTATCTATCTTTTTTACTAAATATCCAGAAAAAAAAGCTACTATTATAACTCCCCATATTCCTAAATTATAAATTCCAAATGCAACAATTCCAGGGGGGACAATAGCCTCTTTTAAATTATAAAAAAAATATGTATTTGTAAAAATTGTATTTTCATTAATATTACTAAGCCATGACATAGGAATTATATATCCACGAAGTCCAGATATAATCCCCTCAAAATGGACAAAATCATAATTTTTATGTAAAGCAAACTCTAAAGAGGTTTGGTCAAAATTGAAAAAACTTAACATATTTAATATTGCTTGAACTATATTTGAGGCATCTGATATAACGAATTTACCTGTATCAAGGTAGCTTTCTAATGCAGGGATAAAAAAAATAGCTATTATAAAAAATATAGTAAAATGAAAAAGATAACTCTTTCTATTTTTTAGTGATAGATAAAATAGATAGAGTAGTAGAAGTTCAATAATTGCCTGTTTACTTTTAAATAGAAATAGTCTTGAAAATAGGGCTACTCCAACTCCTACCCATAATATGATTAAGCTCCAAAATCCTTTTTTATTATCCAATAGAAAAAATATAATAATAGCTAAAATAGAAAAAGGGATAAATCTATATACAAAGATATACTTTTTACTAATCCAAACCTCATCGCCATGTCCAGACCTAACAGCATCAGCAACCTCTATGGCTCTTTGCATACCTCCAAATTGAGAAGCGTATATAAACATTGAAGCTAAAGATAAGAGTGCCAAAAATAGACCAATTAAAAAGAGCAGACTTATATCTTTTGAGAATATTTTTATAGTTCTCTCTTTGAGTATATACTCTACCATCTCTTTATCTTTTACAGATTTTACACCAAAAAAGAAGATAGCAATAAATATAAATATAGTCTCAAAAGATAGAAAGCTATAAAATCTATCTATACCATGATTTTGAATATATAAATCTAGTAGTTTATAGTTTAGGAAAAATATATTATCATTTAAAATAAAACTTAATGGAACAACTAGATATTGAATTGCCCAAAATAGTAAAAAGACAGATACCATACTCCAACCCTCTTTTACACTAGAGTATATATATCTTGCAATATAGATAAAGAGAGATAGATAGAGTATAAAAACTATAAATATCTCTATCTTCTCTACCATAAAAACTCCTTATTTAAATAGCTCCCTTATATGGTTTATATTAGGAAGTTTTGGATTTCTAAAAAATCTCTTTATCATAGCCTTTTTATTCTCTATAGCTAATCTCTTTTGAAAATCCTCTTCTGATTGTGGTAGATAGTTTGGAATTTTAAAATCAGCTCTCCTAACTACTCCATTTTCTAATCTAACAGTAAAAAAGTCTATATTTAGATTACTATCTAATGTTACAACTATTGAGCTACGGTGTTCAATCTCCTGCTTTTTTATTCTTCTTGCTGTAAACTCACTACCATTCCATCTTGTTGGGATATCCAAATTAGGAAATATAAAATTACCAACTCCATAGAATATATATCTATTTTTATATATCTCATAACTCTGTATTACATGTGCATGGTGTCCAATAATCACATCTGCACCTGCATCAATCAATTTATGGGCTATCTTCCTATCACTAAATTTAGGGATAGATATATCTTGAATACCCCAATGTGGTTGTATTATAATAAAATCTACTTTAAGTTTAAGAGATTTTATCTCTCCAATAACCTCTTCTATATCCAATTTAGCACTTCCCATATTTATCTTATCTCCAAAAATGGCATGTGTTGATGGACAACTATATCCTAAGAGTGCAATCTTTTTACCCTCAAAATCAATAATAAGAGGGTTATTAAAATTATCCTGCTCATCTCCTGCACCAAAATATTTAATATTATTCTTTTTTAAAATATCTATAGTCTTATTAAATGCCTTTTGTCCAAAATCCATAATATGATTATTGGCTAAACTTACAGCTATTGGAGTTTTAGAAAATGTCTCTTTTATATATGATTTCTCTTGGCATATATTTACCTTAAACTTAGCAGGAACTCCATCACATGATAGAGGAGTTTCTAAATTAAATATAAACTCATCTATATCAAAATCTATCTTATATCGCTTATTTAAAACTGTATCTCCAAAAAAACTTAACTTCATAAATTTCTCCTATTTTATATAATTTTACCATATTTTAATAATTTAATATGTTTATAATCAAATCAAAAAAAAGAATTATTAAAAAAAAATAGTTTATGGTGAAAGTAATTTTAGAAAAATAAAACAGACTATATTAAAAAATTAGAGAAGATAAATGAAAACTATCTACTTTTTTACGCTCTAAAAGATTTAGTAAATTCAACAAGAAAAATTATACTATTGGAATATTTTCAAGAAAACTAATTAAAAGAGAAAAAGTTTATGAAATTTTAGGAAAAACTGATAAAATTCAAATTTTAGAAAATGATGATATAAATAATAAAGTATCTACTTATTATCTATTAGAAAGATATGGATATTAAAATTTATTTTTTTTATAATTGTTTAATTTGATATTTTTTTTCTTAATAAACTTATAAAACTAGAGGAAGATTTATGAATAACTTATTTAAAACACTACTTGGTGCAGGATTTGCTATTGCTATTGCCTACTATGTCCAATCAACATTTGGAGATATGGTACATTCAGAATTTTTAATGTTAGCAGGAGTCTTTGGTGCATATATGGCAATGAATATCGGGGCAAATGATGTTGCTAATAATGTCGGTCCTGCTGTTGGTGCAGGGGCATTAAAGATTGGTGGGGCTATTATTATAGCTTCTATATTTGAAGCAAGTGGAGCTTTACTTGCAGGAGGAGATGTTGTTGGAACTATTAAAAAGGGGATTATTGACCCTGTAGCCTTTTCAGGTGACCCCATGATGTTTGTATATGCTATGGCGGCAGCTCTGCTCTCTGCTGCTATATGGTTAACATTAGCAACAGCACTTAAAGCACCTGTCTCTACTACACATTCTATTGTTGGTGGTGTAATGGGTGCAGGTATTGCTGCTGGTGGTTTTGCTATTGTATCTTGGGGAACTATGGGTAAAATTGTAGCTTCATGGATTATCTCTCCTCTACTTGGTGGACTTATTGCAGCTGGTTTTCTATATATTATTAAGTCTCAAATCCTATATAAAGAGGATAGACTAAGTTCAGCTAAAAAGATTGTACCTATCTTAGTCTCTGTTATGGCATGGGCATTTCTAACCTATCTTACACTTAAAGGATTTAAACATATATGGAGTGATATTTTAAAATTCTTATCTTTCCTACCAGAGACCAAAAAACCAACTATTAGTGTTGCTAGTTCTTTTGGTCTTATTGGTGCAATTATTACTTATATTTTTGTTAAACCTAAAATTAGCTCTAAAATTGATAGTTTAGATAATGATAGAATTGCAATTAATACACTATTTACTATTCCTCTTATCTTTGCAGCCGCAATGTTAAGTTTTGCTCACGGTGCAAATGATGTTGCAAATGCAGTTGGCCCATTAGCTGCTATTTATGATGCACTCTCACACGCTACTATCTCTGCTAAAGCATCTATTCCTCTATGGGTAATGGTTACAGGTGGAATTGGTATCTCTGTTGGATTATCTCTTTTTGGTCCAAGACTTATTAAGACAGTTGGTTCAGAAATTACAGAACTAGACCCAATGAGAGCTTTTTCTATTATGATGGCAGCAGCTATTACTGTTGTTATTGCTTCTCAACTTGGACTTCCTGTATCATCTACACATATTGCTGTTGGTGGAGTGTTTGGGGTTGGTTTCTTAAGAGAGTGGTTAGATAGAAAAGGTACTGATGAGAAACATAAGGCACTTCAAGCACAACTTAAAATGGTAGAGGAGTTTAAGAAAGAGTTAAAAAATGTAGGAGATAACTATCAGAGAAAAGCTGAGCTTTTTGAGATTATTAAAGCTGAAAAGAAAAAGGTAAAAGCACTTAAAAAAATACTTAAAGAGAGTTATGTTAAACGAGGTATGGTAAATAAGATTGTAGCTGCATGGATTATTACCGTTCCTGTTGCTGCTATTATATCTGCTATTATCTTCTTTATTATAAAAGGTATCGGAGCTTAAATCTGATATACTTTTTTTATTAAGATGGAAAATTAAGATTGCTCCTCTCATCGCTCTTTTAAAAAAAGATGATGTCTCAGAGCTTTTATAATAAAATAACCATAAGGAGTTTTTTAATAATGAAAATACATTTTATAGGAATTGGTGGAATTGGTCTCTCAGCATTAGCAAAATTTTTAGTAAATGATGGGCATGAGATAAGTGGCTCTGATATAAAACAGACAGAGATAACTGATGATTTAGCTCTAAACTTTGGAGCAAAGATTACAATACCTCACCACCCTGATGCAGTAGTTGGAGTTGATAGAGTTATCTATTCAGCAGTTGTTAGACCAAATAATGTTGAGTATAAAAGGGCTAAAGAGTTAGGAATTGAGTTATTATCAAGAAAAGAGTCACTAAAGAGTATCTTAGGAGATAAAGAGGTATATGCAGTTGGTGGAGCGCATGGAAAGAGTACAACATCAGCAATGCTTAGCTCTATAATTCCTAAATCAAATGCACTTATTGGAGCTATTAGTAAAGAGTTTGGCTCAAATGTAAGACACTATAATAATAATAGAGTAGTATTTGAAGCAGATGAGAGTGATGAGAGCTTTTTAAACTCAAATCCACACCTAGCCATAGTTACAAATGTAGAGCCTGAACATATGGAGTATTATGAGTATAATGAGGAGAGATTTTATAATGCCTATAGAAACTTTCTAAATTTAGCAAAAATTAGAGTTATAAATGGGGAAGATGAGTTTCTATCTACCTTAGATATAGACGCTATTAGACTCTATCCATCAAAAGATATAAAAGATATTGAGTTTACTCTAGTTAGTGGTGAACCATATACAAAATTTAGCCTAAAGGATTTTGGAGAGTTTAAAGTTTTTGGATTTGGATACCATATAGCAGTAGATGCCTCTTTAGCTATTATGGGTGCTTTAGAGATGGGTGAGAGTATAGAGGATATTAGATTAAATCTTCTAAATTATAAAGGGATAAAAAAGAGATTTGATATAGTTCAAAACTATGAAGATAGTGTAGTTATAGATGATTATGGACACCATCCAACAGAGATAAAGGCTACTATAGACTCTCTTAAAATATATAAAGATTTAAGAGGATTAAATAGACTTCAAGTGATATGGCAACCACACAAATATAGTAGAACAATAGATAATTTAGATGGATTTGTTAAATGTTTTGATGGAGTTGATGAGCTTGTAATTTTAAAAATATGGAGTGCTGGAGAGATAGAGGTAGATATTGACTTAAAGGGTGCTTTTAGTAGATATAAACTCTATATGGCAGATAGCGTAACTAAAAAAGATGGAGTGGTGCAAGTTATTAAAGATGGAAATATTATTACAGAGTATCATGAGGGGTTAACTGTTGCTTTTGGTGCAGGAGATATTACATATCAGATTAGAGGAGAGATATAGAGTGTAAAATACACTCTATCTTTAGCATATAACTACACTCTTAATCTCTGTAAACTCCTCTAATGCCCATCTAGGACCCTCTCTACCAATTCCAGATAGTTTAACTCCACCATATGGTTGAACATCAAATCTTAGAGTTGGAATATCATTAATAACAACTCCTCCAGCCTCTGCATCATCTATAAATCTCTGTGTTAAGGCTAAATCATTTGTAAATATAGAAAATTGCAATCCATAAGGTGAGTCATTCATTTTAGTAATAGCCTCCTCATAAGAGTCAACTCTAATTAGACTAACAATAGGTGCAAAAACCTCTTGACATACAATATTCATATTATCAGTCACATCTGCCATAATAGTTGGTGCAAATGCACCGTCAACTTCATCTCCACCTACTATAACCTTAGCACCCTCGCTCTTAGCACTCTCTATCCAACTCTTAGCACGATTTAAGGCATCTTTATTTATAAGAGGTCCCATAAATGTATCCTCTTTATATGGCGAGCCAACTTTTAACTCTTTACTCTCTTTTACAATAGCATCAGCAAACTCATCATATATATCACTATGGACAAAAATTCTCTGAAGAGATATACATACCTGCCCACTATTTACAAAAGCACCAAATGTACATCTCTTTGCAGAGTGGCATATATCAGCACTCTTATCAATATATGTACCTGCATTTCCACCAAGCTCTAAACTAACTTTCTTAATTCCTGCCTCTTTTGTAATAATAGTTCCAACAGGAACAGAACCTGTAAAGGATAAAACTCTTGGAATTGAACTCTTAACTAGAGTACTACCAACCTCTACATCTCCATATACAACACTTAGAGCATCTTTTATAGCATACTCTGAACTAATAAATAGTTTTGCTAACTTATATGCTGTAAGTGGAGCTTCTGGAGTCGGTTTTAATACAACTGCATTTCCAGCTCCAAGTGCTGGAGCTATCTTATGTGCTACGAGATTTAGAGGAAAATTAAATGGTGTTATACATGCTACTACACCAGCAGGAACTCTTTTAAAATATGCTATAGCCTTTTTTCCACTAGGAGCAATATCAGTTGGAATTGTCTCTCCATTGAGTCTTAATAACTCTTTTGCAGTAAGCTCTATTGTCTCAATACATCTATCAACCTCTACTCTTGCAAAGGCTAATGGCTTTGCAACCTCATCAACAATAGTTAAAGCAATATCTTCTCTATACTCTCTTAACTTATCTGCTACATCTTCAAGCCATGATACTCTTTGATGTAATGGAGATTTAGCTGTATCTTTTGATGCTTTTTGGGCAATCTTAAGAGCTTTTAGGGCATCTTCTCTATTACATATAGGATACCTTGAGACAACCTCACCACTATATGGATTGATTATTGTCTCTAAATTATCTCTACTCTCTTCACTACTACCCATAAGGATTTTTGCATCTATAATTGTATTGCCTCTTATAAATATTCTAAACATCATATAACCTTTTTAATAAATTATATCAGATAAAAGATAAGATTATTCCACTCAAAGAGCCAATAAAAACTATTGTATAACCTGTTGGTAAATCAAAATAGTATGATATTACCATTGCTAAGATAATTACAATAGAGCCAACACTCCATGCAAAAGGCAATTTCTTAAATCTATTTTGTAAAAGTGCTAAGAAAGCAGGAACTATTAAAAGTACAAATACAACCAAAACTCCTGCAAGTTGAACTGATGAGGTTACAGTTAGAGCTAATAAGCCAAAAAATAGCATCTCTTTATAAAATCCATCTAGTTTATGGTAGAATTTAAAAAATATAAATGCGATAGCACTATATAGAAGTAGTGGCTCTATTAAATCCTCTATTGATGTAAATAGAATATCTGTAGCTTGGAGTTTATTAAAAAGCTCTGTTCCTTCTGTTGTATTTGAGAGTATTACTATAATAGCACTTGCCCCTAAAGCGTAAAGCATACCGATAAAAGCCTCTATATGCTCAACTCTATAAGTAGCAATAGAGATTAGTGTTGCTCCAATTAGAGCAAAGATAAGTGTTAATATAAAACTATATGAGCCATTAAAAAAGAGCAGACTAATAGCAACTCCAATAGATGCAAACTGTCCAATAGCTAAATCTGTAAATATTACACCCCTTTTAATAATCTCTAAACCAAAAATAGCATGTATAAAGACTAATAGAATAGCCAATATAAATGCTGGGTAGAGAATAGATACTACTGACATATTCTCTTAGCCACTATTTTATAGAAATCTTCTAAGCTATTTGCCTCACTAATAGCACCTACATCATGAGGAACTATATTAACTTTTGCTCCTGTCTTATCTGCAATAAATTTAGCTGTCTTTTTCTCATGATATACATCTTGTAAAATTGTTTTAATGCCATTCTCTCTTATAAGATTTATCACTTTTATAGTATGTTTAGAGCTTGGACTAATCCCTGGTAGTGGCTCTATTGTTGCTAGACTCTCTACTCCATAAGCTCTTAGTGCATAGTTAAATAGTTCATGGTATTGAATTACCTTTTTACCTTGACAACTCTTATACTTCTCTTTTAGACTATTAGCTAGAGTCTCCATTTTAGATGAGAAAGAGTTGTAGTTATTATTATAGGTTGAGCTATTTTTAGGGTCTAATTGAGATAGCTTCATACTAATAAGTTTTGCTATCGGTATAATATTATTAATATCGAGTCCAAAGTGTGGATTTCCATCTGGGTGAATATCTCCATAGGCTCTTGATACGCTTTTAGGTTTATCTATAAGTTCAACTGCTCCACTAACATCTAAAAATCCTATCCCACCTGTATTAATTTTACTACTATTTGCTCTTTTCAGAAGTGGTGGAAGCCAACCAATCTCTAGTTGTCCTCCATTAATAATAAGTAAATCAGCTCTTCTTAATTTTGCGATAAGTGATGGTTTAGGTGTAATAAAGTGTGGGTCTAGTTTAGGAGATGATAGCACTGTAACATCTACCAAGTCTCCACCAATAGCTTTAGTAACCTCTCCTAGATAGTTATAGGTTACTGCAACATTTAACTTTGCAAATATTGCTGTTGTAAATAGTATAATAAGTAGTATTTTTCTCATTTTTTATCCTTTTTTTTAAAATGCGTGAGCTCCGTGAGAGCCTGTTTCAACTAAAAACTCTAAGAGTACCTCATTTTCAGTATCTCTCTTACCTCCAAACGATTTTGATTTATCTTGAGTCGCTTGAAGTCTAATTTTAGAAAACTCAAATGGTGAATAGGTGATAATGGCTGAATATTTTTTTAAATTATCTGGTTGATTTTTGGCATTTTTATTTAATGCACCATATCTAGCTCCAAACTCCCAATTACTATCTTTTTTATATATTAGTTGGGTGTAATATCCTGCTTGTTTAATATCTTCTCTATCTCTATATAGATACTCTCCTTGAAGATTTAAGGAGCTATAACTATCTAATATATACTTTAGAGTCAACTCTCCATTATATAGTCTGCTATCTCTATTTGCTTCTGTTTTACCTAAAGCTACACTTCCACCTGTTAGAAGAGCAGTATTATCTCCAATATCAAACCCACTCTTAATATAGCCTACATATAGATTGTTTTGATTAGCCTCTCCAAAACTAAGTTCATTTGTACCCTGCATAGCTTCAGCTCCCACCATAAGATAGTTATCTGTTGGAGCTACATAGTGCATAGCAACACCTGCATCATTTATCCCCTCAACTCCCAACATAGCCTCATATACTAATGGTTGAGATGAGAAGTGTTGTGCATGTTGGTGAATAGAATTAATTCTACCAAAACCACTTCTAAATTTACCCATTTTCATATCTAAATTATATGGGAGTTTTTTTGTAGTGATATATGCCTCTTCTATCTCAAACTCATCAGGGTGCAAGTGAAAAATAGCATCAGCATCAAAATATGGTCCAACTGCTGAGTGCATTCCCAACTCTCCATAATTAAAGTTAAATCCTCTATTTTTATGAAAAGGTATCTCATCAGCCTCATCAAGAAATCCATCAATAGAGTAACCCTCATATCTGCTATTTGTTACATCTCTTATAACAGCAGAGCCATCTAAAATAAGTGAAATATCTGGATTAAAACTTTTTTGGTTAAAACTTCCACTACTATTTAGTGCCTTTTTCATCTTCTCATTAAGGAGTTTTTCCTTATTTGCTTTTAGTGCCTTTTCTAATGACTCAACTCTCTTCTCTAAGCTAATATTATCTGCTTGAAGTAGTAGAATTGAGACAATAGATAATCCTCCAATAATCTTTTGCATATTATCTCCTAAATTATAATTTTTATATAGTTATCTATAGAATTTTAAGAGATAGGAGGAGCGTTTGAGTTAAACCCTTTTAAGATAGTTTGATAGATTATATTTTGAGTAAAAAATATAATTTGAGAGTATCTGGTATGAAATATAGATATATCATCTTTTACTTCAATATCTCCACTATGAAGATTTTTAGCCATAATACAGACTTTACAATCTGCATGTTGCTGTATTGCTCGTTTATGTATATGTGTTGCAGTTAGGTAAGACGAGGTTATATAGAAAAATAGTATAACAATAGGTATATAAATTTTTTTCACAACTACCCTTTCCCAACTATTTTTTTATAATTATAATATAGTTTAATAAAAAGATGTTAAAATTTCTCATGTTAAATATTATAATAGTAGCAACTCTATACATTATCTCAATCTTTACAATATTAGCCACAAAATATATACCTCACTATCAGTTTCTATTAAGCCAGATGAGTCATGAAAATAGTTTTTTTGAGTCTGTTGGAACTATAGCTCTATTTTTAATATTTTTTTATGGAATATATGCTCTAAAAAGATATAGGTTTAATAGATATAAGAAGATTACAATAGTAATATTCTCTATTTTAGGTTTTTTAGCTGGTATGGAGGAGATAAGTTGGGGACAGCAGATATTTCACTTTCCAACATCTGAATATTTTGCACAACACAATATACAAGATGAGACAAATCTTCATAATCTAATAGATGGAAATCTATTTAGCTCTATAGTCTATTCATCAGTATATACCCTTTTAATATTTATTCCACTTATATATAAGCTATCTCCTATGCTACATAGATTTAAACTACTTAGATATTTTGATATAGACCCAAATATTATATTAGTAGTTCTATTTGGCTCGACATTTCAACTATATTTCTATAACGATATAGGTGTTATAGTAGATATGATAACCTTATTTTTAGCTTTAGCTCTATTTGGACTCTTTTTAATTTTAAAAAAAACAGATAGATTAGTTAAAATACACTTTTTTATAGTAGTGATAACTATGCTTATATCTATGCTATCACACAGTATATATAGCTTCTATAATATGCAGTATGAGATACGAGAGAGCTTTATAGAGTTAGCAAGTCTATTTATATTTATACAATTAATTCAAAAAGAGAAGAGAGATTAAAGCCTCTCTTAGATAGACTACAGTTAAAAAAGCAGGAGCGTAGATGAATATTGTAGAGGGTAACTTAACTGTTGATAGTAGTAAAAGAGTAGCAGTGATTAGTGCTAGATTTAACCATTTTATTACAGATAGATTGGTAGAGGGTGCAAAAGATGCCTATATTAGACATGGTGGAGATGATAAAGATTTAGATTTAATCTTAGTTCCAGGGGCATTTGAGATACCATTTGCATTAGATAGAGCATTAGCTAGTGGAAAATATGATGCTATATGTTGCGTTGGAGCTGTAATTAGAGGTGCTACTCCACACTTTGATTATGTATCAGCAGAGGCAACTAAGGGTGTGGCTAATATGGCACTTAAATATGGGAAACCTGTAACTTTTGGTATTTTAACAGTTGATAGCATAGAACAGGCAATCGAGAGAGCAGGAACAAAGGCAGGAAATAAGGGAGCTGAAGCGATGGTGAGTCTTATTGAGATAATAAATCTATATGAGAGAATAGAAAATGGCAACTAGACATCAAGCTAGAACGGCTGTTGTTGGACTACTATATGCTTATGATTTAGGCAATACCAATATATCTAAATTTTCAGATGAGATTTTAGAGAGTGATAAGATTAGAAACAGACAGAGACTATTTTCAAAAAATCTTTTTGATGGAACTATTAAAAATTTAGATACTATTGATAAAGAGATAAAAAAACATCTTATAAAAGATTGGAACTATAAAACTATCGGTAAGGTAGAAAAAGCAATCTTGCGTTTAGGAGCTTATGAGATAATGATAGAAAAAGTTGATAAAAGAATTATTATTAATGAAGCAATAGAGTTAGCAAAGGTATTAGCTGATGATAAATCACCTAGATTTATTAATGCTATTTTGGATGCTATTAAGGTAGAAAGTTAGATTTTTACTATTTAAATTATTTCTAAGCTTTGATAAGATATAAAACTATTTAAGTACTTAGAAGTTCAAAGGTACTAAAAAATTTAATATAAAGAGAGTAAATATGGCTTTAAAAATTACTGATGAGTGTATAGCGTGTGATGCATGTAGAGAGGAGTGTCCAAATGAGGCAATTGAAGAGAATGACCCAATATATATAATTGATTCAGATAGATGTACTGAGTGTGTTGGACACTATGATGAGCCTCAATGTATTGCTGTATGTCCTGTTGATTGTATTATCTCAGACCCTGATAATGTGGAGAGCGTAGAGGAGTTAAAATTTAAATTCCAACAGATGCAAACAGAAGAGTAATAAAAATATATATGGATAGAGAGAAAATTTTTAATCTATTTTAAGCTCTCCACTCTATCCATGAACCTATATCGCTAGGTCTATTTAGACTATTTTCTAGTTGTTCTAAAAAATTATCTCGACTAATAGTCCTAGCTCCAAGACTTATTAGATGAGGTGTCTCTACTTGACAATCGATAAAATCATAATCTTTTTGGACTAATATATTACAAAATATTCTAAGTGCTACTTTTGAAGCGTCTGGCATAAGTGCAAACATAGACTCTCCAAAAAAGGCTCTCCCCATAGATACACCATAAAATCCACCAACCAATCTATCTTGATAGTATGTCTCAATAGAGTGTGCAAATCCCATCTCATGTAGTTTCATATAAGCACTCTTCATTTCATCTGTTAACCATGTACCATCTTGTCCCTCTCGTGGAACTTTGCTACAATGCTCTATAACAGCTTTGAAATTAGTATCAAATTTAACTACATATCCTCTATTTCTAATTACTCGTCTAAGAGATTTACTCTCTTTAAACTCACTAGGATATAGAACCAATCTAGGGTTTGGAGACCACCATAAGATAGGGTCACCTTGATTAAACCATGGAAATATCCCTTTTCTATATGCAGTTAAGAGTCTATTTGGATTTAAATCTCCCCCATAGGCTAGTAATCCCTCATCTCCTGCATATCTTGGATTTGGAAATATATGTGCTTTTCCTATCTCTGCTATATAGTAATCATCATCATATATTGAAGACAAAATCTAACTTCTCCTTCTTATAGTCTATTTTTACAACTCCACCATCTTTTAATTTTCCAAATAAAATCTCATCTGTTAAAGGCTCTTTTATCTCTTTATCAATAACCCTTGCTATCTCTCTTGCCCCATATATATCACTATACCCCTCTTTTGCAATATATTCTGATGCCTCTTTAGATAGTTTAATAGTTATATTTTTACTCTTCATCTGCTCATTTAGCTTTTCTATCTCTCTGTTAACTATTTTTACAATAACCTCAAAATTAAGATGGTTAAATTCAACTACGGCACTTAATCTATTTCTAAACTCTGGAGAGAAGAAATCTTTTAGAGCATTATCTGTTTTGCTACTACTATTTTTAGCAAAGCCCATAACATTAGCCTCTTTTGTGCCTATATTTGATGTCATTATTAGAATAACATTTTTAAAATCACTTACAACTCCATTATTGTCTGTAAGTTTTGCTCCGTCCATTACTTGAAGTAAGATATTCATAATATCTGGATGTGCTTTTTCAACCTCATCAAGTAATAAAACAGTGTGAGGGTTCTTTTTTATCATCTCTGTTAAGAGTCCACCCTGCTCATATCCAACATACCCTGGAGGTGCACCTATTAGTCTGCTTAGTGCATGTTTTTCCATATACTCACTCATATCAATTCTCTCAAAGTGAATATCCATACTATTAGCTAACTCTTGGCTTAGTGCTGTCTTTCCAACTCCTGTTGGTCCTACAAATAAAAATGAGCCTATTGGGCTATTCTCTTTATTTAATCCTGCATAAGAGCGTTTAATAGCTTGAACTATAGTATCTATAGCTTCATCTTGACCTATAATTTTTCTCTTTATACTCTTATCTAACTCTTTTAATTTAGCTGTACTATCACTAGAGATAACATTTGATGGTAACTTTAACATTCTAGCAACACTCTCTTCTATATCTGAGCTAGTAATAGTTATATCTTTTTTATCTCTTAACATAAAGTGAGCACCAACTTCATCTATTATATCCATAGCCTTATCTGGTAAAAATCTATCATGTAGATATTTAATACTAAGGTTAATTGCACTATTTAGAGCCTCATCTGAAAAGTTGATATTATGATACTGTTCATATTTATGTTTAATACCTTGAAGTATCTTCATAGTATCATCAAAACTTGGCTCTTCTACATCAATCTTAGAAAATCGTCTCGATAGTGCCTTATCTTTATCTAAATGATTTCTAAATTCACTATAAGTTGTAGCTCCAATACACTTTAATTCTCCTCTAGCAAGTGCGGGTTTAAGTAAGTTAGCAGCGTCCATACTACCACCACTAGTAGCCCCTGCACCAACTAGCGTATGTATCTCATCTATAAATAGTATAGATTTTTCTATATTCTGAAGTTCTGTTAAGACACCCTTTAGTCTCTTTTCAAAATCACCCCTATATTTAGTACCAGAAATCATAGAACCTAAATCTAATGCAAATATTTTACTATCTTTTAATATTTCAGGTACACTACCTTCGCTTATTTTAAGTGCTAATCCCTCTGCAATTGCAGTCTTACCAACTCCTGGTTCGCCCACTAATAGAGGATTATTTTTCTTTCTTCTACATAGAGTCTGCATTACTCTATCTATCTCATTAGCCCTACCAATTATAGGGTCTATTTTACCCTTTTTAGCAAATGATACTAACTCTACTGTATATGAGTCTAAATTTGGATACTCTTCTTCTTTAAACTCTATATCTCCCTCAATGTTCTTATCTTCAATCAAATCAAGATGAGAAATCACCTCTAAAATATCTATTCTCTCAATTCCCTCTGCATTCATTATCTGATATGCATAACTCTTCTCTTGCGTAAACATAGAGGCTAACATATCCCCAATTGTTGCTTCATTTTTTCCAGAACTATTAATATGCATCATCATATCATTCATAACATGTGATAGTGCTACTGTCTCATAAGGGTCATCAATCTTTCCATCTTCATTTAACTCTAAAACAGGGATATTACTCTCAAGGTATCTTTTTGTTAACTCCTTCATATACTCAATATTAGCACCTATTGTGGATAATATCTCTTTCCCCTCTTTACTATTTAATATAGATAAAAAGATATGTTCAAGTGTGAGATACTCATGTCGATTATCTTTAGCATACCGAACAGACTCTCTAAATACATTATTAAGTTCTATACTTATCATTTTTTATCCTTTTATTTAATTATACCTCTTCAAGTGTAGCAAGAAGTGGAAATCCATTTCTTTTAGCTAACTCCTTAACTTGATAAACTTTTGTTTGGGCAATATCATAAGTATAAATACCACAAACTGCTTTACCTTGTTTATGAATTGTTAACATAATCTCTTCAGCTTCAACTATATTTTTATGGAAGATAGCCATTAAAATCTCTACTACAAAATCCATTGTTGTATAATCATCATTATGTAATAGAACCTTATATTTAGTAGGTTCATCTAATCTTAACATCGATTTTATCTCTTCTTCTATCTTTGGCAATCTTTAATCCTCAATTATAAATAATATATAAATGAGTATAGCCTATTTTATGTTACAATCTTATTTAATTAGCCACATAAAAATTTATATAAAGATTGGAGATTAATTGTGAAATTACTCTTTGTTACAGCGACAAATACCAATATTGGTAAAACTTTTGTATCATTAAAACTAATTGAAAACATAGCCAAACATAAAATAGAAGTTGGTGTTTGTAAACCCATAGAAACTGGTGTTATCTATGAACCAGAGGATGCTAAAAAACTCCTAGAAAAAGTAAAAATCTATAATAAAAAGTTTAAATCTATAAATCCAAAAGATATAACAGCATATACATTTAAGTTACCTTCAGCACCATTTTGTGCAGATATAAAAAGAGAGATTAATATAGAGAAAATTAAAGATAAAATCAAAGAGTTATCTAAATTATCTGATATATTAATCATTGAAGGAGCTGGGGGGTTATTTGTCCCAATTACAAAAGATTATATGATGATAGATTTAGCTAAAGAGTTAAATGCAAAGGTACTTTTGGTAACTCCATCAAAATTAGGGTGTATTAATGATACACTACTTAGTATTGAAGCTTTAAAAAGTAGAAATATAGATTATGATTGGTGTGTAAATCTATATAAAGATAGAAATGAGTTTCAAATAGTAACGCAACCATTTTATGATAGTTACTTTAAGAAAGAGTGGTGGTTTTTAGATAAAGGGCTAGAAAATTTTATAGAAAAAATATAATTTTTTTATATCTATTTGTTACTGATAGTATCAATATATCTATTGACTTTTTTTAAACTAAAAGTAATAATAAATATATTTATAAAAATTGTTATTATAAAATATGAAAAATAAAAAAACAGTAATCACCTATGGAACTTATGATATGCTCCATGAAGGACATATGAATTTGCTCAAACGAGCTAAGGCACTTGGCGATTATCTTATCGTAGGTGTCACAGATGAGAACTACGACCGTTCAAGGGGTAAATTAAATGTTATTCAAAGTACTAAAAAGAGAGTAAAAGCGATAGAGAAGCTTGACTTTGTAGATAAAGTTATAGTCGAAAAACATAAAAAACAAAAAGCTCAAGATATGGTTAAGTATGATGTTGATATTTTTGCTATTGGAGATGATTGGATTGGTACATTTGATTATCTAAAAAAATATGTAGAGGTTAAGTATCTTCCACGAACAGAGGGGATTTCAAGTACACAACTAAGAAGAGAGAATTTTGATTTAATTAAGATGGGTATAGTTGGACTTGGAAGAGATACACAATTCTTTATTGATGAGGCACAATTTGTATCAAATATTAAAATAAATAGGATTTATGGAGATGATTTTTTAGCTATTAAAAAGTTTACAAAAGAGAGTTCTATTATTAAATTTGGACATGATAACTATGATGAGTTTTTAGATACACCAATTCAAGCAGTATATATAGATACCTCTCTAAAAAGACACTATATACTGATAAAAAAAGCTCTACAAGCAGGAAAACATGTATTATGTGAAAATCCTATTGCACTTAATAAAAAAGAGTTAAAAGAGCTATTATCATTAGCAAAGTCTAAAAAGTTAATACTTCTTACTGCTCTAAAAACAGCCTTTTTACCTGCATTTAATCAGCTATTAAAAGAGCTTAAAAAGGGTGATATTGGAGAAATAAAAGAGGTTAGAGCTACACGAACATCTCTATATAGAGAGAAGAACTATCCAGATAGTTTTATGGAGCAGGGTGCTACAAATATATTATCAGGTTATCCATCTCTACTAATTCATAAAGTTTTAGGAAAGAGAAAATCCATAAAATTTTTTGACCAAATAGAGAAAAATTATGATATTAGTAACCTAATTATTACAACTCATAAAGATGATGCAATAGGGATTGCAAGAGTTGCAACAGGTATTAAATCTGAAGGAGATGCTGTTATATCAGGAACAAAAGGGTATGTATATATTCCTGCTCCATGGTGGCTTACAAGAGAGTTCTATTTTAGATTTGAAGATACACATAAAAGTTATAAATTTAATTATGAGTTTGAGGGGTGTGGACTTAGATATATGATTGCAGAGTTTGCATCACTTATTCAAAGAGATAAGCGAAAATCAAAAATGTTAACTCCATCTGATATGGTATCAATTAGTAGGGTTGTATTAGACTATAATGAGTTTAAAGAGAAAAGTAGTAAAAAAACAAAAAAGAAGGAGAGATAGTTTATGATATATGAAGATTATTATATCTTTACACCAGGCCCTGTTAAGATGTCTGATGAGATTTTAGCAATTGGAGCTAAACAGACACCATATTTTAGAAATGATAAATTTTCAGAGGTCACTTTTAATTGTGAAAATGGGCTTTTAGAGATGGTAAATGCTCCAAAAGGGAGTAGAGTAATCTTCTTAACAGCATCAGGAACTGCTGGTATGGAGTCTGCTGTTATAAACCTTTTAACTAAAAATGATAAGGCTTTAGTAGTCAATGGTGGTGGATTTGGAGGAAGATTTGTAGATATATGTAAAACTCACTCAATCCCTCACACCAACTTTATGGTAGAAGATACAAATCTAAGCAATATAGAAGAGTTAGCACCCAAAGATAATTTTACATCTCTTATTGTTAATGCTCATGAGACAAGTGTTGGACATCTATATGACTTAAATGCGATGGGAGAGTATTCTAAGAAGAACAATCTATTTTTTATTGTTGACGCTATTAGTATGTTAGTAACTGACCCAATTGATATGTCTGCTCAAAATATTGATGTAATTATTGCTAGTAGTCAAAAGGGATTAGCACTACCACCTGGGTTAACTATGGTAATCTTATCTCCAAAAGCAATTAATAGAGTTCAAGATATAGACAATCTCTACTTTAATTTTAAAGACTATCTAAGAAATGGAGAGAGAGGACAGACACCATATACACCTGCTGTAACTATTATGTTACAACTAGAAGCTAGGTTATCACAGATTAAAAGAAGAGGTGGCGTAGAGCAATCTATTAAGAGAGCTAAAGATATATCAGAATACTTTAGAGCATCTATTAAAGATTTACCTTTAAAATTCTATACCCCATATATGCCAAATGCTATGACTACACTAACTCCAACAGATGGTAAGAGTGCAATGGAGATAGTAGATGGATTAGAAGAGGGATATAAGGTTATGGTATGCCCTAATGGTGGAGATTTAAGAGATACTATATTTAGAGTCTCTCACATGGGAGAGATGACTAGAGCCTATGTTGATGTATTGATAGATGCAATGTATGACTTCTATAAAATAGAGAGAAGATAAGTGAATATAGACCCTAAGATATTAAGAGAGGCTCAACTTATTATGTTAGAGTCTCTTATTGAGTTTGATAGGATTTGTAAAAAGTATAATTTTGACTATTGGCTAGATAGTGGAACTCTACTTGGTGCTGTACGACATAAAGGGTTTATCCCATGGGACGATGATATAGATATATCTATGCCTGTAGAGGACTATAGGGCATTTGCAAAGATTGCATCAAAAGAGCTACCTAAAGATATGTTCTTACAAAACAGAACTACAGACCCATCATTTCCATTTGACTATATGAAAATTCGTTCATCTAAAGCCAAAATCATAGAGTTTCACGAAAAAGATAAAAAAGTTGACTACAATCAAGGCGTTTTTGTAGATATATTTCCTATGTTTGCAATTAAAGAGACTAAATTAAATCATCTATTTTATGAGTATGCCTTTGCTACTCTTAGATTTTTTTCTGCAAAAAAGTTTAACTCTACTAAGATACGAAAGCTAATAAAAAAATCTCTTGAGAGATTACATCTTGGTTGGGATAAAAAAGAGGGAACTTCAGTTATATATAGTGGGAAGATGCCAGATGTAGCAGGTGCTTTTAAATATAGTGCTATATATCCTTTAAAACGAATAGAGTTTGAGGGGTTAGAGTTTCTAGCACCAAATGACCCACATCACTATTTAGAAAATATCTATTCATTTAACTATATGGAGTTACCACCTGTTGATAAACGAACTAATCATGCCCATGAGATTATTATTTTAGAAAAAAATGAGTAATTTTTTAATCAGATAAGCTTACTCTTAGATAATAAAGTATAAAAGTATAAAAATTAATATAGGAGTATTAATGACAAAAGAAAATATTTTAGATGCACTAAAGAGTGTAACGTATCCAGGATTTACAAAAGATATTGTAAGTTTTGGATTTGTAAAAGATATAAATATTAGTGGTAATAGTGTAGATTTAGTTGTAGATATTACCTCTTCAGCAGATGAGGTTAAGGCTCAAATAAGAGATGAAGTTACAAAAGAGCTAAATAAATTAGGATTTGATACTATAAATTTAGAAATTAAAGCACCAAAACCACCAAAGCAGATGAGCAATTCTGTTACAGGTAAAAATATAGCTCCACATGTAAAGAGTTTTGTAATGGTAAGTTCTGGTAAAGGTGGAGTTGGAAAATCAACTACCTCTGTAAATTTAGCTGTTGCAATGGCGATGCAGGGTAAAAAAGTTGGACTACTTGATGCAGATATCTATGGACCTAATATACCTAGAATGATGGGAATAGCTGACCAAAAACCTGAAATCCAAGGAAATAAAGTTCTACCTTTAAAAGCTTATGGTGTAGAGATTATGTCTATGGGTTCACTTATGGAAGAGGGACAATCTCTTATATGGCGTGGCTCTATGATTATGAAAGCTATTGAGCAGTTTCTAAGAGATATTTTATGGAGTGAACTTGATGTACTTGTAATTGATATGCCTCCAGGAACTGGTGATGCACAGTTAACCTTAGCACAATCAGTTCCTGTTACAGCAGGGATTACTGTTACAACTCCTCAAGAGGTAAGTCTTGATGATAGTAGAAGAAGTTTAGATATGTTTAAAAAACTTCATATTCCAACTGCTGGAATTATAGAAAATATGAGTGGATTTATCTGTCCAGAGTGTGGCACTGAATCTGATATTTTTGGAATGGGAACAACAGAGCCTGTTGCAAAAGAGTATAATACTAATGTAATTGCAAGGATACCAATAGAACCTGCTATTAGAGTTGGTGGAGATAGTGGAATGCCTATAGTTTATCATAAAGCGGACTCTGAAACTGCTAAAAGATACCAAAAAGCAGGTAGTGAACTTTTAGCCTTTATAGATAAAGTGATTAAAGAGGGTGGAGCTGATAATCAAGCTATTCAACCTACAACACCTCCAGGTGTTAGTGCTTGTAGCATGTAATAATAGAGAGGTTTTACCTCTCTCTACTCAATAAGGAAAAGATTGAAAAGTACCCAAAAATTAAAAAATTTATTAATATCAGAGATAATTCCAGATTTAGAAAATGCTATAGATGAAATATTTTCAGTAATCGAAAAAAAAAAGATAGCTTCTCTAAAAGATAAAGAGGAGTTAAAAGAGTTTCAAGAGATGCATAAAGAGTGTAAAGATATTATAAAAGAGATTGATGAAAATGAAATAGATGAAGCTAAAGAGCTACTTAAAGAATTAATAGATATTAAAACTTTAAAATAACTCTTTACTATTAAATAAGATTTGTATTTTTTGATAAATACAAAAATCCAAAAATAGCTACAGTTAATAATAGACCTATTTTAAATAGACTCTTTATAAAAGAGTCCTCTTTTAAATTGTGATTGTAACAATCACCATCTATTAGACTAATTTTATTTTTATATGACATTGACATGTTATCCCCTATAATATTAATTTAATAATGAATATTATCAAAATAGTAATTAATTCTGAAGTATATATAAAAAAAAAGATTTAATTTTCTCCTAGAGTGATACAAAAAGATACAATCTTATAATTTTATTAATAAAATTAAATATATTTAATCCAATAAAAATATAATATAATATCTATTTTAATTCTATTTATTAGAATTAAATATTCTTTTATTGAAGATAAAAATTGCTATTATTCGCGTAATAAAATAGGAGAGATATTATGAAATTCGTATCTATTATCATCGGTAGCAAAAGTGATTATGAAGTTATGAAAGAGTGTTCTATTACACTTAAAAAGTTTGGTGTTCCTTATGAACTTATAATCTCATCAGCCCATAGAAGTCCAGAGAGAACAAAAAATTATATTAAAGAGGCAGAAGAGAAGGGAGCTCAAGTATTTATTGCTGCTGCTGGAATGGCAGCTCACTTAGCAGGAGCAGTCGCATCAGCTACTACAAAACCTGTAATTGGTGTACCAATGGCAAGTGGAGAGCTTAGAGGAGAAGATGCACTTTTAAGTACTGTTATGATGCCAGCAGGTATGCCTGTTGGAACTGTAGCTATTGGTAAAGCTGGAGCTGTAAACTCTGCATATTTAGCAATTCAGATTATGGCTCTTCAAGATGATGAGTTAAGAGTAAAACTTCAAGAGGATAGAATAAGCAAAGCTAAAAAGGTGGAGCTTGACTCATCTATAGTTGAAGTTCTATTATAAAAGGTAAAAAAATGGCTGAATTGGCACATTTTAAAAACTTTGCAAAGTTAAAGGATACTTC
>JALWDJ010000016.1 GCA_027014605.1 Campylobacteraceae bacterium | reverse complement strand
TCTTATACTTTAACATAGTATCACTCATAAAAGAATATAGTTTAGCCCAATAGTTACTATCAAATAGAATAATAGGAGATAGCTTATGATTTTTAGTTCTAACTAAATTTAATACTTCAAAAAACTCATCTAATGTACCAAATCCCCCTGGCATTATTATATAGGCACCTGAATAGTCAATTAGAGCTATTTTTCTAGTAAAAAAGTAGTGAAATTCTAATTTTTTATCTATATATATATTTGGTTTCTCCTCGGTTGGAAGATTATCTATATGGATACCTATAGATTTTCCACTAGATGAGCTTATAGCACCACTATTTGCACCCTCCATAATCCCACTAGAGCCACCTGTAATTACGTTATATCCTAAATCTGCAATCTTTTTACCTAACTCTTTAGCTTTTTTATAATAAAAGGAGTCCTCTTTAAATCTTGAGCCTCCAAATATAGTGACACTTTTACCTATATCTTTTTGTTCTTTTTTTATCTTTTCTAAATCTTCTATAATATGAGTTGTATTCATCATTTAACCCTATTTGATAGTTTTCTATTTCTATAAGCGAGTATTGTAACTAGTGCTAGAGTAGCTATAAAATAATATACCCAATTTGGAATTGGTATAGGTTCTCCTGCTGCATAAGAGTGAAGTCCAGATAGATAGTAATTAACTCCAAAATATGTCATTATAACACTACTATATGCCCAAAGAGAAGCTACATTGAATACAAATGGATTATTAAGTTTTGGGATAAATCTTAGATGTAATACAGAAGCATATATTAAGATAGTAACAGCAGCCCAAGTCTCTTTACTATCCCAACCCCAATATCTACCCCAGCTTTCATTTGCCCAGACTCCACCTAAAAAGTTTCCAACAGTTAATAGAAATAGTCCAACTATTAAACTCATCTCAGAAATAGAGCTTAACTCTTTAATAGAGAGGTCTATATTTTCATTTCCGTTTTTTCCTCTTATAATAAATAAAATAAGTACTAAAAATGATAGAATTGAACCAAGACCCAAAAATCCATCTCCTGATATAATAGTAGCTACATGTATCATTAGCCAATATGATTTTAAGACAGGAACTAAATTTGTAATCTCTGGATTTACAAAATTCATGTGAGCTACAGCCATTGTAATTCCTGCAAGAAGTGTGGTTCCTGCTAGAGTAAATGGTGAGTTTTTAGCAAAAAATAGTCCTGCAACAATGGTAGCACCAGCAATAAATACAATAGACTCATAAGCATTTGACCATGGAGCATGACCTGAAATATACCATCTCATACCCATTCCTATAACATGTAGTATAAATCCAATAATAGTCACACTCCATGCAATTTTCATAATCCATTTTAATGAGAAGTTAGGTTTTAAAACATTTATAAAAGAGAAGATTAGTAGAAAAATACCAACTAAGAGGTATATAGGTACTATTTTAGATAGAAGCCCTATTTTATTGTACCAAATCTCCATATCTATATGTTCTTTTGATGGTATAACTTTTGAGCCAAATTTTTTTTGATATAGTCCTATCATATCTATTGCCTCTTTTGCATGTGACCAATTATTAGTCTTTATTCCATCATCTATACCTTGAAATAGATATGATGTCATTTGACGAATAACAATAGATAGCTCTTTAGGAAAACTCTCTATAGCTTTTTGTGGAATTACCCATTTGTTATTTTTATCATTTGGAACTGGATATATTTTAAGAAAATTACCTGTATATACCATGTATGCTACATTTAATCTCTCATCAATTTTAATAAGTTCAGTATCATACTTATTTTTATCTAGTGGTTTTTTTCTTGCAGAGATTGAGACATCTTTTGCTAATTTATACTCTCCTTTTGGTGTAAAAAAGTCTAAAAATTTTGCATACTTTGTATCTTTTGGTAATTCTAACTCCTTTGCTACTCTTGTATGAGATATTTTAATCATAGGAATATTTTGATAAAAATGGGGATTTATGGTCATTCCTAAAAATATGGCTGTTGGGGATACTCCATAGATATCTGTTTTTCCTGAAAGTTTTGCTACAACTTCATGAGCTAATGTATCTATTGGTTTCATTCTCCCTCTTCTATCTTGAACAGATAATCTTGCAAATTTATCAACAACGCTATTATCTATAGATTTTACTATTTTAGAGTCATTATTATTTAATTTTAGATTAGATGAGGAGTATAGAGGTAATGTTCCTAAAATAAGTAGTGTTAGCGTTGTGTTTTGGAGTTTTTTAGCACGAGCCAATAGTTTTTGAAAACGACTTTTTTTAGCAAAAATATTCCATAACATTCCAAGTGCTAATATAATATAACCTAAGTATGTAGGAATAGTTCCTGGATCATGATTAACAGATAAAATTGTACCTTTTTCATCTCTATCGTAAGATGATTGAAAGAAACGATAACCTCTATAGTCAAGTACATGGTTCATATATATTTTGTATGGCATATTTTCTATTCCTTTTTCTTTATCTGTTAATTCTACTTCACTAGCATAAGATGATGGACTCATAGACCCAGGGTATCTCTCTAGTTGAAAATCAATTAATTTTAGTGAAAATGGGAGATTAATTACTTTTGCACCTAAACTTATATTTACTTTTATATCTCCAAAATTTAAACTTTTAACTTCACCTTCTTCTCCACTATAGCTAAATAGATTCACTATTTTACTTTTATCTCCAACTGATATTCTAAAAGTTGCCATCTCTGGTAGTGTTGGTTTTGTCTTTAGAGAATGAGATACATATTCTAATTTTGCTTTATCATAGACTTCTCTTAAGACTATCATGTTTTGATTAAATCTATATAGTTTTCTTTTCTCAAAACTATTAATTCCCTTAGATAGATTTTGCTCTTTTCTTGTATCCATAGATAGAGTCGTTAAGTTAAAATCTGTCTTAATTTCTAATTTATCTCCCTTATCTATTATATTGAAAATTGGAATATTTGTCTCCTTAAGAGATTTATCTTCAAAATTTATAATAAAACTAGTTGCATCATAGCTTTTGCCTTTAAAGAGGTATATATCTCTTCCTCTTGAACCATTACTAACCTTTAAAGCTATAACTTTTTTTCCATTAGGGTCTGGAACTAACTCTTGTATTGCAGTTGGTAGATATTTAATAAGTTTTACTTTTATATTTTTATTATCAATATTTAATATTTTTGTTAAATGATTTTTAGTCATTGATGAGAAGAATACTTGCTTTTCAAAATGTTTTCTCTCATCACCTTTAATTGCATCAATCTGAAGTACTTTAATATTAGATACCATTGTACTAGAGCTTTGTCCTTCTCTTATGTGCATAATCCCCTCATACCCATAATATCTAGTAATAAATGCACCAATAGCAATAATTATAAAAGCAAAATGAAATGTAAAAATAGATAGTTTTTCTCTCTTATAACTCTTATATTTTATAATATTATATATAATTAGTAGACTAAAAAATAGAAGAAATAACTCAAACCATCTAGCACTATATATTAATGCTCTAGCTGTCTCTGTTCCATAATCATTTTCAATAAATGTGGCAATACCAATAGTAACACCGAATATAAAAAGAGTAGCTACTGCTACTTTCATAGAGAATATTCTCTTTAACATATAAAACTCCAATTTTTAGAAATTGGAGTGATTATATCTAATCATTATTAATCATATATTAATCGTTAAAACACCCTTAGATTTTTAATAATATATTTCATAATTTCATCTCTATCACTAAACTCCACTTTTTTTAATGCTCTATTACCATTTTTATCTATAGGTGGATTTTCATCAAAAGGTTCTTTTATGACTAATATTTTTCCTTTTATTCTAAAAAAATAGATATTAACTCCACATCCCTCTGTTCCAATAGTATCTCTATATCCTTTAAGTCCATAAAAATTTACTCTCTCAAATCTATTATTATTTCTTTTAAACCAGCCACCTGTTGATACCTTTTTATATATAAAGTTATCATAATTTATATCTTCACTAAAAAAATCTCTTAATGAGTTATAAACTTTTAATTTTATATCAAAACGATAAAACTCATATACTAGAGTAGGATTATCTCTTTCATCACAACCACTATAGTGTTCAAAGCCAATCTTATTATATATTTCTATCCAATTATCTTTTATTTTTTTAGCTTTTAAGAATAGTGGATAGACTACAACTAAATCTTTAGAGGTAATTGCACTATAGTGTTCATACAATTTTATATATTTAGTTTTAACCCAGCCATTATAAAATCCCTCTTTAAAATTTGTTTTTATCTCTATCCAACTATTTTTATTTAATTTTTTTAATATATTTCTATCATGAGTTATTAAATTTTTTGCATCATAAGGGATTTTATATATAATTTTACTTTTATATGATGGTTCTAATCTTAAGTTAAGTAGATGAGTTTTGGGAACTTTTGTAACGGCTAATTCTATATCTTGATTATCATCTAACTCTATATGCTTTTTAAAATCTATTTTTGCACTCAATAGAGTAGTTAAGATTATAAATATAATTATCTTTTTCATATATTATAATACCTAATATATAATGAAAAATAAATTAAATATATTAGGTTTAATTGTGTAGATATGGTTTTAAAACGCCATAATTTAATGGTTAAATGTGAAAAAATAATTAATATATAATAATATATAAGAATTAAATTAATTATTAACATTAATTTCGTTTATATATATTATATGTAGTATAAAAATGATAAGATTTTTACCTCAAACTAGTTTTTAAAGAGGTAATAATGAAAAGAGAGTTAACAGT
>JALWDJ010000015.1 GCA_027014605.1 Campylobacteraceae bacterium | reverse complement strand
AAAAAAAGAATCTATAAAATATATTCTTGAAAACTATTACAGGGTTGCCTAACTATAATTTTTTTTTATAATTAATTATAGTTACAGCTAGTGGATTGTCTGTTTTGTGCTAGTTTTGGTGACTCTTTAAAAGCTTTAAATAACTTTATATATTTATTATTATTTGAATTTTAATTCAATTGTTAACCTTTTTTTTGTTATACTTCATTAAAAATTGGGGCAGTAAGGTCAATAAGCTCTTCCAAGCTGAAAGCTTGAAGAGGCTTGATTGACCAGACTAAGTAGTTAGAGATAGCCAACTACGATAATAATGTTATCACACCTTGGAATGCTTCTCCAATTCCAAGCTCTGTGTAGGCTCTTTAAGTTGGGTTAAGGCCATGTGAACCTAAGGACGATTCGCCATTGCGAACAAGCATTTTTATCATTGTTGAGAAGAGAGGCGAAAGCCCGTCACCACTGAAAAGTGAGCTAATCTAAAAAAGGATTTCTAAAAATGGTTTTTGTATTAGATAAGAGTAAAAAATCCTTAGCTCCAACTACTGAAGCTAAGGCTAGAATTTTGTTAAAAAAAGGGAAAGCTGTTGTGCATAAAATATTTCCTTTTACTATAAGATTGAAAGAGAAAAAAATCTGTACAAAAAGCTTTGAAATAAAGTTTGATGTAGGTACAACTGTTACAGGTGTAGCGATTGTTGATGCTATAAAATGCTTTTTCTTTGCAGAGATAGTACATAGTGGAAAAGCTATTAAAAAAGCAATGGATTTAAGGAGAGCAGTAAGAAGAAACAGAATAGCTAGAAAAACAAGATATAGGGAACCAAGATTTGATAATAGAATAAAACCTTATGGTTGGTTACCACCAAGTGTTAAATCAAGAGCAGATAATATTATTAACTTTGCAAAAAAATATGCAAAACTAATTCCACTGAAAAAAGTTATAGTAGAGAGAGTTTCATTTGATATTAGCTCTATGAGTAGTGGTAAAAAGTTACATGGAGTAGAGTATCAAAATGGTAATCTAAAAGATATAAAATTAAGAGAGTTTATCTTTAAGAAAAATAACTATAAGTGTGTCTATTGTGGAAATAAAGGGGAAGAGATAGAATATATCATTCCTCGCTCAAAAGGTGGGACAAACTCTGTTTTTAATTTAACACTTAGTTGTAGAAAATGTAATAAAAGCAAGGGAAATCTTTCACTTAAAGAGTTTAGTAAAAAAGTTGGAAAAGATTTTGAAGTAACCACAGGTGAGGGTTGGCAAACTTACTTAAATAGAAGAGAGTTAAATCTACCAAAAGAGCATTATTATGATGCAATGTGTATAGGAGATAACTACAAATATAAGATTTTAACAGACAAAGTATTAGAGGTTAAAGCACAAGGAAGAGGAAATCATCAAATGTGTAAAATGGATAGATTTGGATTTCCAAGAACCAGAGCAAAAACTTTTAAAATAGTAAAAGGATTTCAAACAGGGGATATTGTAAAAGCAGTAGTTACTAAAGGGAAAAAAATAGGCACTTACCTTGAAAAAGTGGCTGTTCGAGTTAGTGGAAATTTTAATATTACAACAAAAACAGCTACAATTCAAGGTATCAATCACAAATATTGTAAAATAATACAGAAAGGAGATGGGTATGCTTACTCAATCGCAACTATTAAACCATAATAGGTTTCTCCAATTCCTCCTCGTCCAAATCACAGATTATGGACGAGGTATCCTTGGAGGTTTTTGATGAATATTTTATATTTAGCAATGATAGCAATATTTATTATAGCTATTACTATTATAATCTATATGAGAATATATAGATACTTTACAACTACAAAGGCATCACTTTCAAATAAAGAGGAGTGTTTAAGAAAAAAAAGAAAAATTCTTATAGATAATTGGTATCTATTTTTTTGGTCAAATCCAAAAAGATTTATATGGATAACTATATTTTTTATGTTTCTCATACTTCTAGGTATGGCAGTAGGAGGATTTTGGGGGATACTATTTAGTGTATTTGTTACACTATGCTATATTCCTTTTTTGGTATTTGCAAGAAAGAGTTATCTATGGTTTCCAAAAGAGGCAAAAAAAAGACTAGAGAGTTTTGAAAAAGATGTTACAGATGCCATAAAAAAAGAGATAACTTTTGATGGGGATAATATTCAAAAATTTGCATCTCAAGATGAAGAGTTTGATTCAGAACCAAAGATATTTACATTTCCTGTAGGCGTTAAAAAATTTGACTATCCGTTATTTGAAAATAGACCACCTAAAAAAACTGTCATAAGTGAGAGAAAATTAGAGTTTTTAGTATTATCAAGGGAGTATTTTAGTATATGTAAGGGTGCAACTCCATTTAATCTTCTTAATCCCAAATTAGGTCCTGTTCCTAAAAAATGTCCTGAAATAAGAGCTTGTGGTGAATGTAATGAGTTTTACTATTCACAGATGCAAAATGTTGAATATGATACAAAAGAGGAGTGTATAAGAATTATTTACTATGGAGATATTGATGATGTTATATTCAAATGTAAAAAGATAGCTCCGAATAGAAAACCTGCAATGAAAGCACTAAAAGAGAAATTAAGATTAACAGAGAGACAGAGACTCAAAAAGATTGAAGAGCATAGAAATTATGAAGAGATAAAAGAGAAGAGAGAGAAGCAGAATAAAAAAGATTAAGAGTTATCTAATTTTTTTTACTCTCTTACATCTATTAGCAACTTTCAAAAAAAATCCCAAATTAAGTACAATTTTTTTAAATATTATTAAACTTTAAGGTTTAGTGATGTAATATGGGAAAAGTTAATTAGGACTTAATTTGTCCGATTTAAAATAAAAGGAAAAAAATGCGTGTTTATTTAGACAATAATGCAACAACAATTGTTGACCCTCATGTATTTGAGGAGATGGAGCCTTTCTTTGTTCAAAAGTATGGTAATCCAAATTCACTTCACTCTTTTGCGAGTGAGACACATCAACCACTAAAAACTGCTATGGAGAAAATATATGCAGGTATTCATGCTCCAAGAGAAGATAGTGTAGTCATAACCTCATGTGCTACAGAGAGTAATAACTGGGTTTTAAAGAGTATCTATTTTCAATATATATTAACAGGTAGAAAAAATCACATTATAGTAAGTGAAGTAGAACACCCATCAGTAATTGCTACAGCTAAATTTATTGAGTCTCAAGGTTGTAGAGTAACATATCTACCAATTAACCATGAGGGTTTAATTGATGCACAGAGTGTAAGAGATTATATTACAGATAAGACAGCATTAGTATCTATTATGACGGCAAATAATGAAACAGGTGGAATTTTTCCTGTTCAAGAGATAGGAGAGATTTGTAAAGAGCATAATGTTCTATTCCATACAGATGCAGTTCAAGCTATTGGTAAAATTCCTGTTGATGTTCAGAGTTTTAATGTTGACTATCTTACATTTTCAGCTCATAAATTTCATGGACCAAAAGGTGTCGGTGGATTATATATTAAAAAGGGAAGAGAGTTACTCCCTTTACTTCATGGTGGTTCTCAAATGGGCGGATTACGCTCTGGAACTCTTAATGTTGCGGGTATTGTTGGTATGGGTAAAGCTATGGAACAGGCAGTTGATGCTCTTGATTATGAGATGACAGATATTAAAGAGATGAGAGATGCTTTTGAAGATGAGCTGCTCAAAATTAAAGATACATTTGTTGTAACTCCAAGAGAGAAGAGAACTCCAAATACTACTCTTATATCATTTAGAGGTATAGAGGGTGAAGCTATGCTTTGGGATTTAAACTGTGCAGGAGTTGCAGCTAGTACAGGTAGTGCTTGTGCTAGCGAAGATTTAGAGAGTAATCCTGTAATGGAGGCGATTGGAGCAGATGCAGATTTAGCCCATACAGCAATTAGATTTTCATTAAGTAGATATACAACACAAGAGGAGTTAGACTACACTTTAGAGGTTGTAAAAAAAGCAGTAAAGAGACTTAGAGAGATATCTAGCTCTTATGCTTATGCTCCAGATGGACATGATAGTAAATTATAATAATAAAAAAAATAGATAAAGGAGATAATAATATGGGTATGGATAGTTTAATTGGTGGTACAATTTGGGACGAATATAGCCAAAAGGTACAAAATCTTATGAATAACCCTAAAAATATGGGTGAGATAACAGAAGAAGAGGCAGAAGCAATGGGTGCAAAACTTATTGTTGCCGATTTTGGAGCTGAGAGTTGTGGAGATGCAGTTAGATTATATTGGGCAGTTGACCCTAAAACAGATATTATCTTAGAGTCAAAATTTAAGAGTTTTGGTTGTGGAACAGCAATTGCAAGTAGTGATACTATGGCAGAGCTTTGTAAAGGTAAGACTGTTGATGAGGCTGTAAAGATTACAAATATAGATGTTGAACATGCAATGCGAGATAATCCAGATACTCCAGCAGTTCCACCACAAAAGATGCACTGTAGCGTTATGGCTTATGATGTAATTAAAAAGGCTGCTGCTCAATATAAGGGTGTTGATATGGAGAGCTTTGAAAAAGAGGTTATTGTCTGTGAGTGTGCTAGAGTCTCTCTATCTACACTTAGAGAGGTAATTAGACTAAATGACCTAACAACAGTTGAGCAGATAACAGACTATACAAAAGCTGGAGCATTTTGTAAATCTTGTATTAGACCTGGTGGACATGAAGAGAAAGATATATATTTAGTTGATTTATTAGAAGAATATAAGAAAGAGAAGATGGCTAAAAATGCTGATAATATGGCAACGGGTGGAGCTGTTTCATTTGCAGATATGACAGTAGTTCAGAAGTTAAAAGCAGTAGATAGAGTTATTGATAATAATATTCGTCAAATGCTTATTATGGATGGTGGTGATATGGAGATATTAGATATTAAAGAGAATGGTAGTCATATTGATATATATATTAGATATTTAGGTGCTTGTAGTGGTTGTGCTAGTTCTAGCACAGGTACACTATTTGCAATTGAGGGAATTTTAAGAGAAAAACTTGATGAGAATATTCGAGTTATTCCTGTGTAGAGATAAATTAGTAAGTTTTTCTTACTAATTTGTTATTATTTATCTTCTAGTAGTAGAGCTTTTAAAATTGCCATACGAATAAATACTCCATTTTTAACCTGCTCTAATACTTTACATCGCTTATCTTTTAACATCTCATCAGAGATATCAATATTTCTCATAACTGGACCTGGATGAAGTAGCATAATATCTCTATCTTTAAATCTCTTTTTAGTTATACAGTACTCTTTTGCATACTCATCATAGTCTTCAAAGATTGGAGCTTTATGTCTTTCTAGTTGTGCTCTTAGACTCATAACAATATCAACCTCATCAATAATATCTTCTAATCTTTCATATTTTTCTAAATTATTATCTGGCATAAAGGGTTTAGGCGCAATAAGTACAACTCTCATCCCCATTCTTTTAAATAGTCTAATTCCACTACTTGCTACTCTTGAACTTATAATATCTCCAACTATTGCTATAGTCTTATTTTTAATATCACTTCCAAACTCTTCAACCATTGTAAAGTAGTCTAATAGTGATTGAGTTGGGTGTGCATAATTTCCTGCACCTGCATTGATAATTGGAGTTAAATTTTTATTTGCTAATTTTCTTGGAGTATTGTTATACTCATGACGAATAATAACAGCATCAGGACTCATGGCAGAGAGATTTTCAAATGTATCACTAAGTGTCTCTCCCTTTTTAGTTGAACTTTTAGATGGGTCAAGATGAACAACCATAGCTCCAAGTCTTTTAGCAGCTACTTCAAATGAGCTTCTAGTTCGTGTTGAATTTTCAAAAAAAAGTGTAATAATTAACTTATTTTTTAAAAGAGGTGGGGGGAGTTGTCTTTTAAATCTTTTAGCATCTTTTAAAATATTGGCTATTTGAGTATCACTTAAATCATTAGTATCTATTAAATGTTGCATGTAATTCCTCTTTAGTAATTTAGAGATTATAACAAATCCATTAGAGTAATATCTTAATCTCTTTTGATATATAATGGCACAAATTAATAAAAAGGATTATTGTGACAATAGATAACAAGGTTTTAGAGAATTTAGAAAAATTGTCAATGTTAAAGATAGAAGAGGATAAAAAAGAGGAGTTATTAAAACAGTTAACAGAGATTTTAGAATTTGTAGATAATCTAAATGAGTTAAATACATCAAATCTTAATAGTTCATTTTCAACTCTAGCAGGTGGAACACCAATGAGAGAGGATATACCAGACTCTAATCCTCAAATATCTAAAGATATTCTATCTCATGCACCTAAAATGCTTGATGATTTCTTTATTGTTCCTAAAATTATAGAGTAATTTAAAAAATTAATAGTAAAATAAGGGATATATTTTTTTTAAGGATAATCTCTTATGGCTATTGATATAAAAAAACTACTTCAGAGTGTTGTAGCTCATGGTGCGTCAGATTTACACTTAGTTAGCAGAAGTGAACCACAGATTAGGATTGATGGAAAACTTAGAGCTGTTAATCTTCCTATATTAACAGGTGAAGATATTGAAGAGATGACATATGCTCTACTTACAGAGAAACAGAAAAAGGCATTTGAAGAGGAGTTAGAGTTAGATTTTGCTCTCTTACTTCCTAATATTGGTAGATTTAGAGCTAACTACTATAGAACTCTTGGAGATATTGCAGCTGCTTTTAGAATTATTCCAACAAAGATACCATCTCTTGATGATTTAGATGCACCTAAGATATATAAAGAGTTAATAAAGAGAGAAAAGGGTTTAATATTAGTAACAGGTCCTACAGGTTCAGGTAAGTCAACTACTCTTGCAGCGATGTTAAATGAGATTAATATGACAGAGCATAAACATATTATTACAGTTGAAGACCCAGTTGAGTTTATTCATAAAAATAATAAGTGTGTATTTTCCCATAGAGAGACAGGAACAGATACAAGTAGTTTTGCAAAAGCTCTAAAGTATGCTATGCGTCAAGACCCAGATATTATACTTATTGGGGAGATGAGAGATAAAGAGACAATAGAGGCAGCACTAACAGCAGCAGAGACGGGACACTTAGTATTTGGAACGCTACATACCAACTCAGCACCAGGGACAATTAATCGTATTATTGATGTATTTTCAGGTGATGAACAGGGGCAAATTAGAGCTATGATTTCAACTTCACTCGTTGCTGTTGTATCTCAGATACTTCTTCCAAAACATGGAGGAGGAAGGGTGGCAGCTCCTGAAATTATGGTCTCAAACCATGCTATAGCAAATTTAATTAGAGAAGATAAAGTACATCAGATATACTCTCAAATGCAACTAGGTCAAGGACAATCAGGAATGCAAACACAGACTCAAGTATTAGAAAGACTTGTTAAAAATGGTGTTATTACTAAAAATATAGCAATACAATTTTCTAACAAACCTGATGAATTAAGAACAAAAATTAATTTTAGATAGATAACATAAACAAATATCTATATAAGTTAAGGTATAATTTTTCCTAAAAAAAAGGTAATATAAAATATAATGGAATTTACAACAATAGACTTTATAGTAATTGGGCTTATACTATTTTTAGGATTAAAAGGTTTTATTACAGGTTTCACACATGAACTTTTTAATTTTATTGGGATTATCGGAGGATTTGCATTAGCTACTAGAGTTGCTGATAAGGTAGGAAATTTTATAAATGATAATATATATCCTTTAACAGGTGAACCAACAATTAAATTAGTAGGAGTAGCTATTACACTTTTAGGGGTATGGATACTATTTAGTATTATCTCTTCTATGTTTAGAAGTCAAGATAATAATGATATATCTCTTTTAAGTAGAATTTTAGGGTATGTAATTAGCGTTATTAAATATAGTGCTATATTAGGATTAATATTTGTAGCTATTAATAATTCAGATTTTTTATCTGAAAAGTTATTAAAAAACTCACAAAATAGTAAAACTCTTCCTATTCTCTTAGATATAGGTGAAAAGTTATTAAATTCAGATATAAATATCTCAAAAGAGTCAAATAGCACTATAAAAGATATAAATTTAAGTGCAATTAATTTAGATGGATAATATAGATGATAAGCCAAACTTTAAAATATGAAGAGGTGCTAGATAGATTTAAAAAACTACTAAAATCTAATAATTTAAAATATACAAAGCAGAGAGAGTTAATATTAGAGATTATATATAAAAATCATGGGCATTTTACTCCTGAAGATATATATAATCTAATAAAAAAAAGTTATCCTAATATACAACTTGGTATTGCTACTGTCTATAGAACTCTTACTCTATTAGAAGAGGCTAATATTGTAACCTCTATCTCTTTTGGTACAAAAGGGAAAAAATATGAGTTTGGCTTAGGTGAACATCATGACCATTTAGTCTGTGTTGTCTGTGGGGCTATTGAGGAATTTATTGATGAAACTATAGAGAGGCAACAAGAGTTTATTGCGAAAAAACATAATTTTAAAATGACAAGTCATATTATGAAGATAATAGGAGTTTGTAAAGATTGTCAACTAAAAAAAGGGAGTTAGATTGATATTTAAAAATCAATATATTCAAGAGAGAATTAAAAAGAGTAATCAACTAAGAGAGTTAGGAATAAATCCATATCCAAATAGTATTAAAAAAGGGACTTTATCTAAAGATTTTTTAACTGAATGTAGTTATCTTAAAGATAGAGAAGATAAAAAAGATGAGAAGAAGATATATAGATTAATAGGACGACTTAAATTTATACGAATTATGGGTAGAGCCTCTTTTGCTAAGATAGAAGATAGTAGTGGATTGGTTCAACTCTATTTTAATCGTGATGATTTACCAGATGGATACTATAATAGTGTTGTAAAAAAACTATTTGAGGTTGGAGACATAATAGAAGCAGTCGGTTATCCCTTTGTTACAGGTACAGGAGAGCTTACTCTATATTGTAAAGAGGTAAATATTGTAACTAAAGCTATATCTCCACTTCCAGAGAAGTTTCATGGACTTCAAGACCAAGAGTTAAGATATCGTCAAAGATACCTAGATATGATAGTAAATAGTGAAGTTAAAGATACTTTTATTATGCGTTCTAAAATAGTCTCATCTATTAGAAGATTTTTTGAAGATAGAGAATTTTTAGAGGTAGAGACTCCTATGATGCATCCAATCCCAGGAGGAGCAAATGCTAAACCATTTACTACCTATCATAACGCTTTAGGGGTAGATAGATACTTAAGGATTGCACCAGAATTGTATTTAAAAAGACTGATTGTTGGTGGAATGGAGGCAGTCTTTGAGATTAATAGAAACTTTAGAAATGAGGGGATTGATGCTACTCATAATCCTGAATTTACATCTATTGAGTTCTATTGGGCATATCATACATATATAGAGTTAATGGAGCTAACAGAGGAGCTTTTTGATTATCTATTTGATAATTTAAATTTAGATAAAAAACTAATATATGGAGATATGGAGATAGACTTTACTACTCCATTTAAAAGAGTCTCATGGATTGATGCTATTATAGAGATCGGTGGTATATCTAGGGATATTGCAACAGATAGAGAAAAAGGTTTAACTTTTTTAAAAGAGAACAATCTTAAGTATGATGAGAATTGGACACTAGGTTATATTCAAGCTGAACTATTTGATGAGTTTGCAGAGTCGAAACTTATTAATCCTACCTTTATTACAGACTATCCTATTGATATATCTCCACTTGCAAGAAGAAGTGACAAAAATCCTGATATTACAGAGAGATTTGAGTTATTTATAGCAGGAAAAGAGATAGCAAATGGATTTAGTGAGTTAAATGACCCAATAGACCAATATGAGAGATTTAAGTCACAAGTTAATGCTAAAGAGGTAACAGGAGATGATGAGGCTATGCACATGGATAGCGATTTTGTAAAAGCTTTAAGTTATGGTATGACTCCAACAGCAGGTGAAGGAATAGGGATAGATAGATTAATTATGTTACTAACTAATAAACATACAATTAGAGATGTTATACTATTTCCTGCTATGAGACCTGAGAGTGAAAATTAACAATATAAAGGAGAAAGATTTGAGTTACCAAATGGAGAAATTTGACCCAGAGGTTTTTAATGCAATTAATGCAGAGTTAGAGAGACAGACTAACCATTTAGAGATGATAGCAAGTGAAAATTTTACAATTCCAGCTGTTATGGAGGCTATGGGTTCAGTTTTAACAAATAAGTATGCAGAGGGATATCCATATAAGAGATATTATGGTGGATGTGAACATGTAGATACTATAGAGCAACTTGCAATAGATAGAGCTTGTGAGCTCTTTGGTTGTAAATATGCAAATGTTCAACCACACTCAGGTAGCCAAGCAAATGGAGCAGTATATGCAGGATTACTAAAAGCTGGTGATAAAATTTTAGGTATGGATTTAAGTCATGGTGGACATCTAACTCATGGAAGTAAACCAAGTTTCTCTGGTAAAAACTATCAATCATTTACCTACGGAGTTGAACTTGACGGATATATTAATTATGATAGAGTAAGAGATATTGCTAAGATTGTTCAACCTAAGATTATTGTGTGTGGAGCGTCTGCTTACCCTAGAGAGATAAATTTTAAAAAGTTTAAAGAGATAGCAGATGAGGTTGGAGCAATTCTATTTGCCGATATTGCTCATATTGCTGGTTTAGTTTGTGCAGGTGAACATCAAAATCCATTCCCTTATGCTGATGTAGTAACTACCACTACACATAAAACATTAGCAGGACCTCGTGGTGGAATAATTTTAACAAATGATGAGACTATTTCTAAAAAGATAAACTCTGCAATCTTTCCTGGACTTCAAGGTGGCCCACTTGTACATGTAATTGCAGGAAAGGCTGTTGGATTTAAAAATAATCTTAGTGATAGCTGGAAAGATTATGCAAAACAGGTAAAAGCAAATGCAAAAGTATTAGCTGATATTTTGATTAAAAGAGGATATAATCTTGTTAGTAATGGAACAGACAATCATCTTATATTGGTATCTTTTTTAGATAGAAATTTTTCAGGAAAAGATGCAGATAAAGCTTTAGGTGATGCAGGAATTACAGTAAATAAAAATACTGTTCCAGGTGAGACAAGAAGTCCATTTGTAACTTCAGGTATTAGAATAGGCTCTCCTGCACTTACTAGTAGAGGAATGAAAGAAGCTGAATTTGAGACTATTGCAAATAGAATTGCAGATGTATTAGATAATATTAATGACTTAAAGCTTCATGCTAAAATTAAAGATGAAATGAGAGAGTTAGCATCTAATTTTATTATTTATGATAGGGCTATATATTAATTTTGAAAGTAAAAATTTTTGATTTAGAGTTTGATACAAACTTCTACTATATTCAAAAAGATTTTATTGTAGATAGAGTCAAATTTAATAATCGAACTCTATATAGTAAATTTAAAAAGATTGAGGAGTCTCCAACTCCTCTACTAATTACTCAACATATACATAGAGAACTCACAGTAGCACTCCCACTTATAGAAGATAATCAAATTAGATATATTGTTTTAGAGTATAAAGAGGATAAAAGTGATAAATTCTATTATATTATAAGATATATACTAAAATCATTACCCATTGATAGATTTCATAGATATAAAAGTTATAAAAAAAATCACATTCAAATATTTATAGAGACTAAAGATATAGAGATAAATATCGTCTATGATTTAACAGAAAAGATACAAAATATATTAGATTTTAAATCATCTAAAGAATATAAAATTTTTCCTAATAGAAATTTACCAAAAAGTTACAATAAAATAGTGCTTCCTATTAAAAAAATGTGATTTTACGGTATAAAATAACCTTTTTTGTGCTATACTTCGTTAAAAAAAATGGAGATTTAAATCGAATGGAAAGCAAAAACTTAAATGACATTGTCATAGAGGATAATGAAAACTCTAAAAAGACTCAACTCAAAAATATATTGACTCTCTTAGCTCTATTATTTATTATTTTAGTTATATCTATTGTAATAACAAAGCTTATTTTGGGCAGTGATGAGGAGGAGAATAACGAAACTAATAACAGTGCTATAGTAGGGACTCAAAATGTTAATGGTTCTACAACCGGAGCAGTAATTGGTACTACAGCAGCATTAGGTACAGCAGCAGTATTAGCTCATCGTAATTTAGGAGACAGTAAAGGTGAAAATACTAAATCATCATTAATGGAGAGAAATAGTAGCTCAACACATAAAAAGATACCTCTTAGAGACCATACTACTAAAAAAGTAGTAAAACATACAACTGTTCATCATACTACTCCAAGAGTTAAACATGTTATTCATAGAGATAGTTATGTTAAAAAAGTGGTACACCATCCTAAACCAACAGTAAAACCAGTTGTTCATCATACAACTAAAAAAAGTTCAACAACAGATATAGAGAAAGGTTACTATATTCAAATTGGTGCATTTAAAGACCCAAGCAATGCTATTAAAAACATAAAAAAAGACCATCTCTCATATAAAACTGAAAAGATAAAAGGTGGAGAGTTAACTAGAGTATTAGTTGGACCATATCATAGTTATAAAGATGCTCACGATGATTTATCAAAAGTACAAGATGATATATCAAAAAATGCCTATATTAAAAAAATTTAGTAGTTAAATGATTAAACAGATACTTTTTGACCAGCTAACTCCTGTAGCTATGTATGGAAAAATCAAAGAGATTTTTCCAAATGAGATTATTATGCTATTTGAAAGTGTGGTAAATAGTAGTGATGGTAACTTCTCTTTTATAACTATTGGTGCTAAAGAGAGAGTTATCTATAGAGATCATAAGACACTATATACAAATATAGATGGAGAAGTTGAAGAGTTAGAGATTGACCCTTTTAGTTTTCTTCAAAAGTATTATAAAAAATTAGACCAAGAAAAATATAGAACTTTAGCAAATAATTTAGGTTTCTCTTTTGTAGATGGATTTATTGGATTTATCGGTTATGATATGGTTAGGGTATTTGAGCCTATTTTAGAAAAGAGTATGAATAGGCTCTCTGACCCCTTAGATACACCCGATTTAGATTTAGTTAGACCATCTATTATCTTAGCATTCTCTCATAAGACTTCAACTCTTACTATTGTTAAAAATGATGAAGAGTATAATAGTGTAGTGGAGGAGATAGAAAAGGCTTTAGTTAGTAGCTCTAAACCTCAAAAGTTAAAAAGAGCAATTTTAGATGGAGATGGTGAATACTCAATTAATGAGCAGAGATTTAAAGAGCTTGTTATTGAGTCTAAAGAGATGATAAGAAGTGGAGATGTTTTTCAGATACTACTCTCAAATAGATATACTCAAAAGGGAAGAATTGACTCTTTAAGCTTCTATAGACTTCTTCGCTCTAAAAATCCATCACCATATCTATTTCTTTTAGATTATAAAGATTTTTCTATCTGTGGTTCATCTCCTGAAGTTATGGTAAAACTTGATAATAGAGATATACTTCTTAGACCAATTGCAGGAACAAGAAAGAGAGGAAAAACTCATACAAGAGATAGAGAACTTGAATTAGAGATGTTAAATGACCCAAAAGAGTGTGCAGAACATCTTATGTTAGTTGATTTAGGTAGAAATGATGTTGGACGAGTAGCAAAAGTTGGAACAGTTGAGGTTACCGATATGATGAGAGTTGAGAGATACTCTCATGTTATGCACATGGTAAGTGATGTTGAGGCTATAATTGCAGATGGAAAAGATGCATTTGACCTCTTTAGAGCTACCTTTACAGCAGGAACAATGACGGGTGCTCCTAAGATTAGAGCAATGGAGCTAATTGCAGAGTATGAGAAGCTAAAAAGAGGCTTCTACTCTGGTGCTATTGGATATTTTGCATTTAATGGAGATATGGATAGCTCAATTGCTATTAGAACGGCTCTTATAAAATCAGACTCTATTACACTTCAGGCAGGTGCAGGAGTTGTAGCTGACTCAATACCAGAGCTTGAATATTTAGAGGTAAAAAATAAACTAGGTGCATTACTATCAACTATTAGGGATATGGAGCAATTATAAATTAAAAATTACTCCATCAATACCACTCTTTGCCATCTCTTCAATCTCATCTTCACTATTAATCTTAGCTAAAACTAAACTATCAAATAGATAGTTTTGAGCAATTGGCATAATAGATTTTGCTAACTCTTTAGAGGTTACTATATATTTAGCATTTAATAGATTTGAAAATATTGCATCTTTTATAGAGTTGACCTCTATGGCAAAAGGGATACTATTTTTTTTACAATATTTAGCTATATCTATATACTCTTCTAAATTAGAGAGTAGAATAGTACTATTGGAAGGTGTCTCTTTTATATCATCTATAGTCTCTATCTTATAAAATTTAGGTAATTCTATCCATTTATGCCCAAAAATTAACATACTATCTTATCCTCTTTTGAGCTTTCTCTAAACACTCATTAGAGCAGTATGATTTTTTATGATAGATTATAGCATCATCTTCAGTCATATATGTTCCACACTCAGCACATTCTGAAGTTGGAGCTACCTTTGTAAAATCATTATCACTATCTCTATCTTGAAACTCTCTTTTTCTATCTAAAAATGCAATTCTACCACCTAAAAATCTATATATAACTATAGCAATAATTGCAAATATAATTAATCTAAGTATCATCTCTAACCCTTTTAATATATAAATAGTTTCTCTTATCTCTTTTTCTTATATCATAATCCATAGATTTAATCTCTTTTATCTCACTGAAGATATTCTCTCCCTTATATAAAAGATACTCTGTATCACTACCTCTTAGATGAGAAGTTAAATCTATTAATTTTTTAGTCTCCATTACAGCCCTAGAGGTAATAAGATGAAATGGGCTACTCTTATAATCTTCTACTCTCTTTTTAACAACTTCAATATTATCTAACTCTAACTCCATTGCTACAAACTTTAAAAATGAAGCTCTTTTATTTCGTGGTTCACATAATACTACTCTTACTCTAGGATAGATAATAGCTAATATTATGGCAGGAAACCCTGCACCAGAACCAACATCTAAGATAGATTTTGGGTCTCTAATAAAACTATATGGATAGTAAGAGTCCTCTATATTATAATATATCTCTCTTTTACTCTTAGCACCTGTTAAATTGTGTACTCTATTCCAATCTAATAGTATAGATGTAAACT
>JALWDJ010000014.1 GCA_027014605.1 Campylobacteraceae bacterium | reverse complement strand
TCTTACTGCAATATACTCTATAATATTATTATTCATATCCAATACAGGTATAATAGTTGCATTAACAATATAGTCTTTTCCACTTTTTGTTCTATTTTTAATAATACCTTTCCATATTTTTTTATCTTTAATAACTCTCCACATATCTCTAAATATCTCTTTTGGAGTATCTGGATGACGAATAATATTATGAGAACAACCTATTAATTCTTCACTACTATATTCTGATATTTCGCAAAATTGTTTATTAACATAGGTTATAATACCTCTTAAATCTGTTTTAGAGACAATACTAGTTTCATCTATTGCCATTTTATAGGCATTTAAAAAATTAATACTATTATTGTCATATGAAATATTTTTTTCAATAGACATTAAAACTCCTATTATTATAATTTTAAATTATATTAAAGATATAGTGAGATTTATATTAAAAAGATTTTTTTTAGATTAATAAAAGTTAAATTGTGATAGATAATTTAACTTTTATATGATTATTAAGTTCAATTTATAAAAATTAAGGTAATTTTCTAATGTACAATTTAACAAAAAAAGATATAGGCAATATAAATGAAAGAAAAGCAATTAAATATATTGAAAATTTAGGTTTTAGAATAGTTGAGAGAAACTATTTTGCTAAAAAATTTGGGGAAATTGATATTATTGCTATTAAAAATAATATATGGCATTTTATAGAGGTTAAATCAGCTTTTGCTAATTTTGACCCAATATATAATTTAAATTCAACTAAATTAAGAAGAATTATAAATTCAACTAATTACTATATTAAAAGTAAAAATTTAGATATTATCTTTTGTATTGATGTTATAGTGATTAGAGGAGATAATATAGAATTTTTAGAAAATATTACAATTTGATGGAGTAATATAAACATATTATTTAATTTCTTTAACAAATTTAATAAACTCATCTCCTCTATGTTTATATGATGTAAACTGGTCATAACTAGCACTAGCAGGAGATAGAAGTGCTACATCATTTTTGTTCATCTCTTGAGATATAATTTTAATTGCATTATCTAGAGTATTACATAGAGTATAATCTACATTATATTGAGATGATAAATCTACTAACCTTTTACTATTAGAACCTATTGTATAGAGTTTAATATCTGTTTTTGCTAAGAGTTTAAATAGAGGTGTTAAATCTGCCCCTTTATCATCTCCACCAATAATTAATCTAATAAATCTATCACTATAGCCTTTAATTGCCTGTATAGTTGCATCTAAGTTTGTAGCCTTAGAGTCATTTACCCATAGTCTATTTTTTATATCTCTTATCTCCTCTTGTCTATGGTTATCTAACTTAAAAGAGTTAATGGTATCATAATCAACCTCATCAAATAGAACTTTTGTTATAGCAAGTGCTAGTATTGCATCTTGTAAAAAAGCTGATTTGAACTTGATTTTAGAGCTATCTATATCAAAATACTTCTCTAAAAACTCTATAGAGTCATACTCAACTATATAGGCATCACTCTTTGGAAGATTTAACCCTTTTGGGATAAGTGCCAACTCACCCTCTCTCATTGTTAGTAGTGGTTTTAGTTTAGCTTTTTCATACTCTGCACTACTTCCATGCCAATCTATATGGTCAGGAGTAATTGGCAGTAGAAGATATATATTTGGAGTTGCTATATTTGTATGATGAAGTGAAAAGGAGCTACTCTCTAATATCCATATAGGTGCATTAATATCAAGATTTGCTAAAGGTGTTCCAATATTTCCACCTGTTACTCCACCTCTTTTTTCTAAAAGCTTACCTAACATCTGTGTTGTTGTAGTCTTTCCATTAGTTCCACTAATCCATATTGAAAATGGCATCTCTTTAGCAAAAAAATCATACTCACTCATTAGATTAGAAGCCTTTTTAATAAGTGGGTGAGTAGGTTTAAAGCTAGGTGTTGTCACCTCCAAGCTACTTTTAGTAGGATTAAACTCTTCTGATGGATAGATTTTATTATTATCTTTATCTATAAATGGCTCTTTGGTCTTATCATCAAAAAATATACACCCACCACCCAGTTTTTTTGCTATAGATTTAGTTGTAAGTCCATATCCAAATAGTATTGGTTTCACAATTTTCTCCTATCTTATCTTTAAAGTAATGAGTGCTAAAATATTTGATATAAATGCAATCATCCAAAATCTTACTATAATCTTATTTTCAGCCCACTTTTTCATCTCAAAATGGTGATGTATTGGTGCCATTAAAAATACTCTCTTCTGTCTTACTTTATAGCTACCAACTTGTAAGATAACAGATAGTGTCTCAATTACAAATATAAATCCAATTAAAACAAGTAGAGCTTCACTCTTTCCAATAATTGCCATATATGCTAAAACCCCACCAATAGATAGAGAGCCTGTATCTCCCATAAATAGTTCAGCAGGATAGCAGTTATACCATAAAAATCCAAGCAGTGCTCCAGAAAGAGATGAAGCTAATATAGCTACTTCCCCAACTCCATCTATATTTGGTAGGAGAAGATATTTAGAGAAAATTGCATGACCTGTTAGATAGACAATAATTCCAAGTGTAGCTAGACTAAATATAGATGGAACAGTAACTAATCCATCTAATCCATCTGTTATATTTACAGCATTTGTAGTAGCCAAAAAGATTAATATCCAAAAAGGAATAGCAAATAGTCCAATATCAATAATAGGTTCTTTTATAAATGGAAAATATATTGTTGTTGGAAATTTTGCTATATATATTAAAAATAGACTCACAATTAACCCAACAATAGCTTGTAGTATTAGTTTACCTCTACTTGTTAATCCTTGAAGATTATCTCCTGTTAAAATTTTTCCCAAATCATCTTTAAATCCAACAAGTGCAAAACCAATAAGAGTTAAAAAACCTGCAATTAGATATGGATTGGTTATATTTCCTGTTAATATTATAGCTATAAGAGTTGTAGATACAAAAACTGCTCCACCCATAGTAGGGGTATTTTGCTTATTTGCATGATTTGGTACATATTTATTGATTGGTTGTTCTGCTTTTCTTGATATTGCCCATGCCATAAATTTTGGCAAGAGAAATATAGTTAATATAAAGGCTATAAAAAAGCCTAACCCTGCACGAACAGAGATATATTGTAGAAGATTGATGTGAAAGAGTTCATAAAAAGCGTATAACATATAGTAAAAATCCTGATTTAAGTAAATAAGTGTTATTTTACTTAAAATATTATAAAAGATAGGGTTAAAATATATGAAGTTACAAAAAACTATTCTAATTATCACTGATGGTATAGGGTATAAACCAAATAGTATTTACAATGCCTTTAGAGATGCAACTAAACCAACCTTTGATAAACTTATAGCTAAAACTCCAAAGACTCTTATCTCAACTTATGGTTTGAGTGTAGGTTTGCCAGAAGGACAGATGGGTAATTCAGAAGTAGGGCATATGACAATAGGTTCAGGCAGAGTTTTATATCAAGATTTAGTAAAAATCTCACTAGCTTTAAAAGATGGCTCACTAAAATCAAATAGTGCATTAAAGGATATGTTTAAAAAGAGTAGTAGAGTTCATATTATTGGACTTCTTAGTGATGGAGGAGTACACTCACACATAGAACATATTATAGGTTTAGCTAAGATTAGCAAAGATGAGGGCGAAAGAGTCTTTTTACATCTTATAACTGATGGTAGAGATGTATCTCCTACATCTGCTAAAGAGTTTGTTAAACAGATTAAAAAGATTTGTAATGATAATATCTCTATTGCTACTATTGGTGGAAGATTTTATACTATGGATAGAGATAATAGATGGGATAGAGTTAAAAAGGGGTATGATGCAATAGTAAATGCTACGCCTAAGACTTCGTTAGATATAGAAAAGTATATTGATAACTCATATAAAAGAGAGATATATGATGAGTTTATAGAACCTACTGCACTAAATGAATATAATGGTATGAGAGAAGGTGATGGAGTTATTATAGCTAATTTTCGTTCAGATAGAGTAAGAGAGATTACCACTGCCTTGGGAGATAGAGAGTTTAATAAATTTGAAAGAGACTATATCCCTCTAAATATTGTTACTATGACTCAATATGATGCATCATTTCCATACCCTATAATGTTTAAAAAAGAGATACCAAAAAATACTCTAGCAGAGGTTATAAGTAGAGTAGGGCTTACTCAGCTACATACAGCAGAGACAGAGAAGTATGCGCATGTTACATTCTTTTTTAATGGTGGAGTAGAAGAGCCAATGATTGGAGAGAGTAGGGTACTTATTCCAAGTCCTAATGTAAAAACTTATAATCTAAAACCAGAGATGTCAGCTCCAAAGGTTGGAGAGGCTGTTAGAGTTGGAATTGATGAGGGTTATGATTTTATTGTAGTGAATTTTGCAAATGGAGATATGGTAGGACATACAGGAGACTATGAGGCATCTAAAAAAGCAGTAACTGCTGTAGATAGAGAGATAGGAAAGATATTAGAGAGAGCAAAAGAGCATAACTACTCTGTGATTATAACCTCTGACCATGGAAATTGTGAAGAGATGAGAGATGAGCATGGAAATATTTTAACAAATCATACAGTTGGTGATGTCTGGTGTTATATTATAGATGGTAGAGTAGATGAGATAAGAGATGGGGGGGGATTAAACAATATTGCTCCAACAATCTTAAAGATAATGGGTTTAGATATTCCAAAAGAGATGGATAAACCATTATTAGTGAATTACTTCTAGCCAAAGAGCTGGAAGCTTCCTAACTAGCAAACTCCAATGAGTCTGAATACGAAAGAGACTTCTGAGTTTAATTCTAAT
>JALWDJ010000013.1 GCA_027014605.1 Campylobacteraceae bacterium | reverse complement strand
TGTTTATTAAAGATAAGTCCGACTTGCGAGTAATAATTTCACCTGCGTGCTCGTAGCAACATTTGTTTGTGCATAAAGTCGGTTTAGGTCAGTTTCATTTTCGGGCTTAAAAACACCAGAAAAAATCGACCTTATACTCTTATCTCTAAGCTACACTCCTTTCTTCTTCTTTGGGTTTTTGTAAATTGACTTCATATCCGAGTTTTTGAAGTCGTTTTGTTAGTCCTTTTACAATTGTTTGCTCTTTTCTAAGTTCTAAATAGTTTCCACCCAACTCTTTGTATGGCTGTTTATCTTTTATAATAAAGTAAGATATTTGTAATATTTTGTGCCCTACTGCAATTAAGGCTCGTTTTCTACCTCTTCTACCTACCAATGATTTATATTTTGCACTGAGATAAGTATCCTTTGTCCTGCTTGCTGCCCATGCCGATTGAACTAATATACTTTTTAAAGCTTTAGAACCTTTGGTTATCTTCCCACTTTTTTTCTTACCTGCACTCTCATTATTTCCCGGGGCAATACCTGCCCAGGAACAGAGATGGTTTACGCTGGGAAACTGTTCCATATTTGTCCCTATTTCAGCTATAATACAAGCTGCTGCTTTTGCTTTTACTCCTGGTATCGTTTGCAGAAGTTCGTATTCTTGTTTATGATTTTTTAAAAGCTCTTGGATTTGGACATCTATAGTGTCAATAATTCTTTCCATTGCTTTTATATGTTCTAATGAAGCTTCTATCATTACTTTATGATGCTTGGTTAGTTTCCCCTCTACTGCTTTTATGATCTCTTCTTTTTTGGAATTGAGCCTACCCTTCGTAAATTGGCACAGTTCCTCTGGCGTTAGTTCTCCTTTAAGCAATTCTTCTACTATTTTAGTTGCTGTTACTCCAAACATATTTGATACAACTGAACTAAGTTTTATGTTGGCATCTTCTAATATTTTTTGGATTCTATTTTTCTCGGATGATATACTCTGCATAAGTTTTTGTTCGTATCTTGTTAAATCTCTTAGCTCTCTTATATCTCTTGGTGGAATAAAGCTCCCTTTTAGTAATCCTGCTCTTAGTAACTTACATATCCATTCGCTATCACTTACATCTGTCTTTCTTCCTGGAACATTTTTGATGTGTCTGGCATTAACCAATACTATTTCAAAATCATCTTCTAATATATTCAATATTGGTTTCCAATATACTCCTGTGCTTTCCATTGCTACATGTGTTATCCCGTTACTTTTGAGCCACTCTTTTAGCTCTTGTAGTTCTCTTGTGTATGTTCCAAATGTTCTAATCTCTTTTTCTGTCCCTTTGCCCATAATACAGGCTACTACGCTTTGTTTATGCACATCCAAGCCGCATCCTTTATCAATAATATTTTCCATGACAACTCCTTGCTTTTTTGTTTGTCGCATTATACTCTCTTACATCTGGAGTTGTCCAGGATTTTCATCCTTATTTGTGTCAATGAGTTGTCATGATGGTTTCATTTTACACTAAATCCTAAATCCTCCTGTTTCCGCACTCCATACTGTTTTCCAATAACTAATTAATAAATTAAAGTTTCTCTCCAACATACTGTGTGAGGTCTACCAATC
>JALWDJ010000012.1 GCA_027014605.1 Campylobacteraceae bacterium | reverse complement strand
GGACTCCTTGTAGTTGTTTAGCAAACTACATCAGATAAGCCTGTTGATATCTTTAGTTGTTAATCACTTATTAAAAGCTGTGAAGGTAGCTGTAAAAGCATCTATCACATATAGATTAACGAGGCTGTGAATCCAAATTTTATTTATTTGGAACAATTAAAGATCATTATAAAGCGAGGTATAACACAATGTATTATGTAGGAATCGATATTGCAAAAAACTTTCATGTTGTTACTATCATTGATAGTAATGAGAAAAAAGCTACCTCTAAACCTATTAGGGTTGCAAACTGTATTGATGGATTTAATAAGCTTATTGATAAGCTTAATACTCTATCATCAAATACAAATGATTTTCTAATAGGTCTTGAGGCAACCGGTATCTATGGTGAGAACCTTTTGGAGTTTTTAAACTCTTATGGATATAATGTTAAACTATTAAATCCTTTTCAGGTTACTAGATATAGAGAGCAACACACAATGAAAAAAGTTAAAAATGATAATATCGACTCTTGGATTATTGCTTTGTTTTTAAAAGATGGCAAATTTAGTTCAGGTTATGTAACTGATGATGAGTATCAATCTTTAAGAACTCTATATAGAAATAGAGCTTCTATCCAATCTGATATGAAAGAGGTTAAAAAAAGAATCTTAACCCAAATAACAGTTACATTTCCAGAGTTTGAAAACTTTATTGACCCATTTAGTATCAGCGGTTTAGCACTACTTGATAAGTATCCTACCGCTCACCATTATAAACATAGTAGTGTAGATAGGATACTTAAAATCTTTAGACACATTCAAGGTAATAACTTTAATGCAAATAAGGCTTTAGAGTTATTGGAGTTATCTAAAAACTCTATATATTCAGGCAAAGCCAAAGATGCAAGAGCTATTGCTATAAAAAGCTCTATAAGATTACTTAAAATGTATCAAGAAGAGCTATCTATCTTAGAAGATGAGATATTATCTTTATTGGATAAAAAGGGTATCTCTAAAGAAGAGGATGTACCAACTAATTCTTTAATTGAGAATTTAAAGACAATACCTGGAGTCTCTTCTAAAACTATTGCCGCAATTATTAGCGAATGCGGTGATTTATCAAGGTTTGCTAAAGCTACCAAGCTTATTGGGTATCTTGGACTATTTCCTACTGAAAATAGTTCAGGCAATTCCAAATCAACCGGTAGGCTTTCTAAAAGAGGTTCATCTTTAGCTAAACATGCTCTTTATTTAGCAAGTGTTAGTTGTTTGATACATAATAAAGAGTTAAAGCAATACTATGATACTAAACGAAGTCAGGGCAAATCAAAGCAAGAGGCTATTATTGCAGTTTCAAGAAAACTTGCAACAATCATATACTCTATATTTAAGTATAATGTCCCATATGATCCGGCTCGTGTATTTGCAAAGTCATAAACAGTAAAAAGTAAAAGAACACAAGTTAGTACTTAAAAAGATAGCAAAGCTATCAACCATACCAAAATGTCAATCAAACATACTGTTTGATTATAGAAACACTATAGCAAAATTCTAGATAATTGCTTCAAAAAATAGTGCTTCAAAAATCAAACGGTTGCAACTTTTTATTAGTTGCTATGTTTTTTAAAAACTTATT